>JAEXJH010000659.1 GCA_023445955.1 Pseudomonadota bacterium | reverse complement strand
GAGGGAGGACTCCGGCCGCCATCGTCGTCCGCCCCGGGAGGAGGTTGGCGCAAGGTACGCAGCGCCTTGGTCGACGAGCAGACGATCCGACAGGGATCCGTCGCGCCCCTCTAGCCTAACGGAACTGGACAGCCATGCAACGAAAAATGGCCTTACCAATCAATTGGTTTTCGGCCAGACTTGTACGACCAATTTGGTAGCGTTCTCATACGTCGACATCGACCTGGACGCCGGGATCGGACCACGCCTTGACCCGCTTGGTCTTCACATCGGCCGCATCGACGGCCTGAACGCCGAGCTTCTTATGCTCGTTGTCCTTGGCGTTGACGCCGTAGGGGCCATCCTTAGGGTGGGCGGGATCGATATGCTTCTTGGCCTCGTCGACTTCCGTGCAATTCTTGCACGAAAAGCCGTTCACCGTGACCGGATGCGGATAGTCGCCATTGATGGCCATCGCCGTCTCCCCCGCTCGACGCCAGCGGGCGCCAACGGGCTATTCGGAGGATGACCGCCTTTGGTTACAGCTCCGTTCCTCACGCCGCCTGGCGCAGACCCCACGGATGAGCCGGATAGAACCGAGCCATCATCCGGCCGACATACTCGACCAGGCGCGGATAGCTTTCGGCCTCGTGGCGCAATGGCGAGTCGAAATGCGGCGTCATGATCCCGGCCAGCATGGCGAAGGCCGTGGCGTCGGCGCCGACCGGATGGCTGTCGCGCATCAGATAGGCCTTGTCCTCCAAAAGTTCGTCCAGCGAGCGCAGCGACAGGCTGCCCAGCCAGTTGACCTCCTCACGCAGATGCCGGCCGACGCCGACGGCGCGAACGTTCGTCGTGACGGCGTCCTGGAAGCCTTTCCGCAGGTCGGCGCGCAGATGCTCTGGCGCAGCGTCGAACCACCGGGCGGCGCCCTTGGCGAAGTTGGCAGGGTCGAGGTGGCGGAAATAGGCCGACACCCAGCCCAGCTGGTTTTCGATCATCCGCTCGATCGCCCAGGCCTGGGCGCGCTCCTTGCCGGTCAGGCCGATATCCAGGTCGATATCGTACTTCCGCTCGATATGGGCGCGGATGAAGGTGGAGTCGCCGATCGCCATGGCGGCGTCCTCGATCCACGGCAGCTGGCCCTTGGGCGCGGTCTCGCGGCTGCCCTTGGTCTTCTTGTAGGCCAGGCCCGCCATCATCAGCTGGACCTCGGTCTTGGTCACATAGGGGCTGATCTCGGGCAGCCCGAACCCGGCTCCGGCGGCGAATAGCGTGATCATCATCCCTCTCCGATCTCGAATGTCGTGGTGACGACTTGCTACCGCCAGGCTACTGCCAGCATGCTGTCAGTAGCGATCGCCGATATTCAGAGCCATGAGACGCGCCGAACGCCTTTTCCAGATCATCCAGATCCTGCGCCGCAGCCGCGCGCCGGTGACCGCCGATGCCATCGCCGCCGAGCTGGAGACGTCGAAACGCAGCGTCTATCGCGACATCGCCGCCTTGGTCGGCCAGCGCGCGCCGATCCGCGGCGAGGCCGGGATCGGCTATGTGCTGGAGGCCGGCTTCGACATGCCGCCTTTGATGCTCACCCCCGACGAGATCGAGGCGGCGGTGCTGGGCGCGCAGTGGGTGGCCGGGCGCGGCGACCCCATCCTGGCCAAGGCCGCCAACGACCTGATCAGCAAGATCGCCGCCGCTGTGCCCGACCGCCTGCGGCCCTACGTGCTGGAGCCGGCGATCGGCGCCGCGCCGGCCTGGAAGCCCGAGACCGACCGCATCGACGTCGCCCAGGTCCGCGCCTGGATCCATGCCGGCCGCAAGATCCGCCTGGACTACAGCGACGGCCAGGGCGCAGTCAGCGCGCGAGTGATCTGGCCGGTCACGGTCGGCTATCGCGAGACCATCCGGATGATCGTCGCCTGGTGCGAGCTGCGCGCGGCGTTTCGCACCTTCCGCACCGACCGCGTGGTCGGCGCGGAGTTCCTGGAAGAGCGCCACGGCAAGCGACCGGCGGTGCTGCGCGGCGAATGGATCAGGTTCCGTGACGCCGAAATCGCCGCCTGGAAGCTGAAGGAAAAGGCCGGCTGCTAGACCCCGTGGCGCTTGGCGAAGGTCTCGAAGAGGCTGGGCCAGGCCGCCACGGGCTTGTCCTTGACGAAGCGCAGGCCAAAGCCGTGGCTGCCTTCCTCGAAGATGTGCATTTCGGCAGGCACGTTCTTGGCGCGCAGGGCCAGGAACATCATCACCGAGTTCTCGACCGGCACGGTCTTGTCGTCGGCGGCGTGCAGCTGGAACACCGGCGACAGGCCTTCGCGCACCTGCTTTTCCGGCGACAGTTCCTTGGCGCGCTCGGGGGTGTCCAGCGCCTTGAGCAGTTGCTTGCGCGAGCCCATGTGGGCGAAGGCCATGTCCGTCGTCACCACCGGATAGATCAGGGCCGACAGGTTCGGCTTGGTCGGCAGCTGGTCGATGGCGTCGATCGGCGTGTAGGTCGGCGCGTCGAAGCGCACCGTCATGTTCGACGCCAGGTGACCGCCGGCCGAGAAGCCCATGATCGCCACGCGATCGGCCGAGAAACCCATCTCGGCGGCCTTGCTGCGCACCAGGCGAATGCCGCGCTGGGCGTCCTGCAGCGGCGCGTCGCCGCCCGCCGCCCAGCCGTCTCCCGGCATGCGGTAGAACAGCACGAAACAGGTATAGCCGCGCGCCGTCAGCCAGCGGGCGGTCTCATAGCCTTCCTTGTCCAGCACGACGCGCTCATAGCCGCCGCCCGGCATCAGCATCACGGCCGCGCCGTTGGGCTTCCTGGGGCGGAAAACGACCAGCTTGGGCGTGCGGGTGTGGACCTGGGCGCGGTCCTTCAGGCCCTTGGCGTCGCCGCGCTCGACGATGGCTTCCAGGGCGGTGACGCCCTCCCCGCCCGGCGCGCCGTTGGGCCACAGGATCAGGGTCTCGGTCGGATCGGGCGGTGTGATCTCAGGCTTGTCCACGGGCGCGGCCTCCGCTTTGCGAGCCGCCAGGGACGCCATCGCGCCGGTGACGAAGGCAGCCAGGGCGCCGCGACGGTTCAGCATGGATAAGCCCTTCTGACGGGATGTTGTGCGGCGGACCCTAGAGCCTAGGAAACCGGTTTCCTAGCCCTGGGCGAAGCGCAGGTGATGCAGCACGATTCCGCTGGTGGTGGCGACGTTCAGCGAGTCGAAACCGCCCGCCATCGGGATGCCGATCCTGCGCGACCTCGTCATGACCTCCGGCGTCAGGCCAGGCCCCTCGGCGCCGAGCAGCACCGCGGTGCGCGGCGCGGGCTGCAGCCGCGCCAGGATCT
>JAEXJH010000658.1 GCA_023445955.1 Pseudomonadota bacterium | reverse complement strand
GTCGTACCTACGGAATCTTCGGCCGGATCACGTCGATCGGCGGCGGGGGCGGCGTCACCTTGTGCCGGCTCGGGGCCGACGGCGGCGGCGGACCCGAAGGCGGATAGTAGGGCGGCGGATAATAGGGTCGCGCGCAGGCCGCTAGGGTTACGGCGGCCAGGACCAGCAGGAGCGCTGGCCTCAGCATCGGCGACCGCCCGCAGCCGCCGGACCGAACAGGCCGGTGCCCGAGCGGAAGCAGTAGTTCTCGTAGCGCGGATCCCAGATGTCGGTCCGACCATCGGCGCGGGTGAACTGGTAGCGCTCGCCACGGTCGTCGCGACCGCTGAGGCTGACCTGGCCCGGACGGTCGGAGGTGACGCCGTACGACTCGCGGGTCAGGCCGTCGACCGCGCAGGACGACACCAGGCCCGGACGGCTGAGATCGCCGTTCAACGCCGCCACCGAGCCGGTCTGGGCGTTGTAGGCCGCCACATCCGTGCCGCCGCCGCGCGTCCCGCCGACGAACACCTGGGTGCCGGTGCTGCTGTCATAGGTCATGATGTCCGGCGCCTGGCCGGTGATCGGCGCGCCGCAGATGTCGCGGCGCTTGGGCGCGTAGCCCTGCGGCGCCGCCTGAGGCGCGGCGTAGGTCGGCGCATAGCCGCCCGCGCCGTACTGCTGGGCGAAGGCCGAGGTTGAGATCAGGGTCGAGGCCGCGAGGGCGGCGGCGACCAGACCGTGGGACAGCTTGCTCATTTGGGGGCTCCCCCTTGTTGCGGCAGCGGAGGCGGCGCGCCGGCCAGGCCGGTGGCGGCTGCGTCATTGGCGAGATCGGCGGGGCCTGCGCCCATCGCCAGCGGCGCGGGGGCGATCGACTGGGCCGGCCAGTAGGTCTCGTAGTCCAGGCGGGCGCGGTCGCGCTGGGTGCGATAGAGCTCCGGCGCCTCGAACCACGGACGGCAGGGCAGCTCGCCGTCGAAGAAGCCGCTGACCAGGGCCTTGCAGCCCTCGGGGCGGGCGTAGATGCGGTTGTCGACCGCACGCACCTGGCCGCCGGCGTCGGCATAGATGCCCGAGCGCATGACGCCGACGATCTTGTTGTTGGCGGCGTAGGCGATGCCCGAGGCGACGTAGAGACCGACATCGGTCGCCTCCAGCTCGCCGTCATTGACGCGCAGGTTGGCGTTCTCGACGGTCAGCGCCCAGTCGCTGTCGCGGACCATCGGGCGCAGCAGGGTCGTCTCGTCGCCGCCGCCGATATAGACGCCGCGCGAGAAGCCATCGACGTACAGGCCGTCGATCGTCACCAGCTGCTGGCGGTTCATGCCGCTGAGCACGAAGCCGGCCGAGTTGCGGGTGCGCGAGGAGCCGGTCCAGTCGCCCAGGCGGACGATGCGGATGTCACGCAGGCGGCTGTCGCCCGAGGTCTCGAACGCCCCGCCGATCGCGGTGGCGGCAATCTGGACGTCCTGGCCCATGATCGTGCCGGTGGCCTTGACCACCGCCGAGCGGGTGCGGCCGATGAAGGCCACGCTGGCCATCTCGATGCGGCTGTCGCCGACGTCGAAGGCCGAGGCGTCGCCGTCATAGCGGACCGTGACGTTCTTCAGGGCGATCTCGGTGGCGCGGCCGACGATGCACGACGACGAGCCGGCGCGCGAGGCCTCGATGCCCAGGCCCTCCAGCACGACGTACTGCACGCCCGGCTGGATGCGGATGCAGGGCTGGCCGGCCGGCGCCACCAGGATCGGATTGTTCAGGCCCGGCGAGTAGTTGCGCACCACGATGGTGATCGACTGAGTGATGTTCAGGCTGTCGACGCAGGCCCCGCCCCGGCTGGACGTCAGGGTCAGGGTGTCGCCGTCATAGAGACGCGCCAGGGATTCCGAGACCTGGCCCGGATAGGCGTAGTCGCAGTTGATCTCGCGCTGGCCGTAGCCATAGCCCCCGCCGTACCCGTAGCCGCCGGCCACGCAGCGGCCGCGCGAACGGTAGTAGCCGCGGGCGCACGGACGCGGCTTGGCGTAGCGCACCTTGCAGCCGTGCGAGAGGTTGGGCTGGATCAGCAGGCCGAAGCACGGGCGGATCTGCTGGTCGATCTTGGCGTCCGGCGAGGCGATGGCCTCGGGCGCGGCGGCCGCGACGCCGAGGATCAGGGCGGCCCAAAGCGCCAGCAGGCGGCTGAGGCGTCGCATCTAGAAGTCCCTTTCGCTGTACGGACGACCGCGATCGGCCGAGGGCCGAGGCGGACGCGAGACCTGGGCCAGCAGCTGCTGCAGGCGATAGGCCGACGGCTTGAAGCCCGAGAGGGCTCCGTCGAGCTGGTAGACCACCGCCTTGGCGCGGTCCTGGTCGGCCACGCCCTGCAGGCCCAGGGAGAAGAAGGTCGACATGGCGTACTTGGCCTCGGCCGAGCCCTGGCGTTCGGCTTCCTCGTACCAATGATAGGCCCGGGCGTAGTCGCGCGGGACGCCGACGCCTTCGGAGTACATCACCGCCAGCACCAGCTGGGATTTGGACGAGCCGTTGACCGCCGCGAACTGGATCGCCCGCACCTTCTCGATCGACGACAGGTGGCCGTTGGCCGGCCGGCCCAGCATCGATTCCAGGGTCTGGGCGTCGTTGACGCTGAGCAGCTTCTCGTCGAGCACCGCCGTCGGGATCACTCGCAGGTACGACAGCGCCTCGGCCACGTGGACGAAGGGCAGTTCGTTGATGCGGGCCAGAGCCGCCTCGCGCGATTCGCCCGAGAGATCGGACTCGTCGGAGTGCGGCACGCCCGAGTCGGGCGATTCCGGCGGATAGAACTCGTAGGGCGGGATCCAGCGCTTGGCCTTGGTCTCGACGAACGAGCCGTACGAGGCCCGCTGCGGCGAGCTGCGCTCGAAATCCTTGAGCATCACGTAGGCCGACACGTCGCCGGTCTGCACCGCCAGGTAGTTGTAGAGATAGGCGTCGACGTCGTTGCGACGGAACAGGTCCAGCGCGGCCGGCGCGCCCGGCTGGCTGGGCTTGCCGTAGGCCTGGATGGCCTGGAGGTTGTCGGACGGCTCGCCGAACGGGCCGAAATAGGCGTCGTGGATCCTCGCCAGGGTGCGGAAGCCGTCGGCGCCCTGGGCCGACAGCACGTAGATCACCCGGTTGCGGACCTTCTCGCGCTCTTCGGTCGACATGCGCGACAGCAGGCGGTCCAGCGCGAAATAGGCGCTGCGGCGCTCGAAGGCGCGGCAATCGTCGAAGCGCGACACGGCCTTCGATTCGCCGCCCCGGCGCTCATAGGCCGCGATCGGCGCATAACCGCCGGAATTGGACAGGGCCATGGCGTACCAGACGGCCGCCTCGACCGGATCCTCGAGGTTCTTGTCGACGGCGCGCTGGCCTTCGTAGCGACGGGCCAGCTCCAGCTGGGCGAAGAAGTCGCCGCGGAAGCCGCCCTGGCGCAGGGCGCGAATCTCTTGCTGCTGCTGATTGAACTGGCCCGAGACGCCCTGGGCCGCCTGAGGCCGCGGGCACGCGCTGGCGCGCTTGTGGAACCAGAAGCTGGGACCCGTGTCACAGCCGACCAGCGGGATCACCACCGCGGCCACGATCGCGCCCACAGGGGCGCGGCGCAGCCACACGGCGCGGCTGGCGTACACGCGCCTGGCCGCATCGCGGAGCATCCGAAGGCGCGCAGATGCGTCGCCGGCCTCGCGCATGAATCCCCCTTCAGCCCAGCCCGTTAACCATAAAACAACGATCTCTCATGTGCCCCGGATCGGGACCTGTCAAGGTCAGCTCAACCCATCCGGCAATGAAGACTTTGTCACGACAGTCAGGGTTCGCCCCCTAGGCGAATTTCCCGAATTTCGCGCCGCTTCACCGCGCACGGAACAACTTGAAGAACGTCGAGAAGCCGACAGCTAAGCTAGCCAGCTGTCGGCTTCGGTTTAGCGACGCAAGACGAAGATTCGACGAAATCAGCGTCCGGTCGGCATGTCCTTGAACGCCACGTCCTTGTCGACGCGTACGTCGCCCGGCAGGCCCAGCACGCGTTCGGCGATGATGTTCTTGAGGATTTCGTCCGTGCCGCCGGCGATCCGCAGGCCCGGCGCCCACATCAGGCTCTGCTGGAACGCCGCCTCGGCCGGAGCCTGGTCGGGATCGACGAGGATGCCGTACTGGTCCTCCATCTCGACCGCGGTGTTGGCCATCTCCTGCAGCTGGTTGGCCGAGATGATCTTGCCGATCGAGCTTTCCGGTCCCGGGGTCTGACCGCGCGACAGGGCGGTCATGGTCCGGAAGCGAGTGAACTTCAGCCCCTCGGACTGGACGTACCAGTCGGCCAGCTTCTCGCGGAAGGCCTGGTCCTTGATCGCCGGACCGGTGGGACCGGCCAGGTCGCGGGCCAGCTTCATGACCTCGCGATAGTTCGGACCGGCCGAGCCGCCGACGGCCAGGCGCTCGTTCATCAGGGTGACCAGGGCCACCTTCCAGCCCTCGCCGACCTCGCCCAGGCGCTGGCTGTCCTTGACCCGCAGGTCGGTGAAATAGACCTCGTTGAACTCGCGACCGCCCGACATCTGGTGGATCGGCCGGCACTCGACAGCGGCGTCGCGCATGTCGATCCAGAACATGGTCAGCCCCTTGTGCTTGGGCACGTCGGGGTCCGTCCGGGTCAAGAGGATGCCGTAGTCGCAATAGTGGGCGCCGGTGGTCCAGACCTTCTGGCCGTTGATCACCCACTCGGCGCCGTCCTTGACGGCGCGGGTGCGCAGGGCCGCGACGTCGGAGCCGCCGGCCGGTTCGGAGAACAGCTGGCACCAGATCTCCTCGCCCTTCACGGCCGGCGAGACGAAGCGCTTCTTGGTCTCGCCGTCGGCGAAGGCCATGACGGTCGGCACGCACATACCCAGGCCGATCGTGAAGTAGCCGTAGCCGAGGCCCGCCTTGCCCTCTTCCTGGCCGAAGATCACCGACTGGATCGGCGTGCCGCCGCCCCCGCCGATGGCTGCGGGCCAGGTGATGCAGGCGTAGCCGGCCGCGGCCTTGGTCGCCTGCCAGTCCTTGGCGGCGGCCATGTGCTCGGGGGTGTTGGGCTTGAGCTCACCGAACTTGGCGCGGTGCGCGGCGGCGTTCTCGGCCAGCCAGGCGCGAGCCTTTTCGCGGTAGGCGGCTTCTTCGGGGGAGTCGTTGAAATCCATGATCGTTCCGTCCCTTACGCCGCGTTCTTCTTTTCAAGTTCCGACACCAGCCGCTCCTTCCAGAGCTTCGGCGCGCCGGCCACCAGGCTCAGCTGCCGCGAGCGGCGGTAGTAGAGGTGGCAGTCAACGTCCCAGGTGAAGCCCATGCCGCCGTGCACCTGGATGTTCTCCTTGCTGGCGAACCAGAAGGCTTCCGACGCGGCGATGCGGGCGGCCGAGGCCGCGATCGGCAGCTCCGGCGCGTCGTCGTTCAGCGCCCAGGCGCCGTAATAGGCGTTGGAACGGGCGACCTCGTTCTTGACGTACATGTCGGCCAGCTTGTGCTTGATCGCCTGATAGCCGGCGATGACGCGGCCGAAGGCGTAGCGGCCCAGGGCATATTCCTTGGCCATTTCCAGGCAGCGGTCGGCGCCGCCCAGCTGTTCGAAGGCCAGCAGCACGGCGGCGCGGTCCAGGATCGCCTGGACGATGTCGAAGCCGGCGCCGGCCTCCCCCACCCGCTCGGCCACAGCGCCATCAAAGACGATCCTGGCCACACCGCGCGTGGGGTCGAGGCTCTTCAGCGTTTCGCGAGAGACGCCTGCGCCCTTCAGATCGACCAGGAACAGGCCTGGGCGGCCGCCCTCGCTGGCCAGCACCAGGGCGGTGTCGGCGACGTCGCCGTCGGTGACCGGAATCTTGGTCCCCGAAAGCTTGCCGCCCTCGACCCGGCACTGCAGCGTGTTCGGCCCGACGACACCGGGACCTTCGGAAGTCGCCAGGCACCCGATCACCTCGCCGGCGGCGATGCGCGGCAGGATCGCGGCCTTCTGGCCCTCCGTGCCATGGGCCATGATCGCTTCGGCCAGAATGTAGACGGTGGAGGCGAACGGGATCGGCGCGACGGCGCGGCCCAGTTCCTCGGCGATGGCGCACAGCTCGACGCGGCCAAGACCTAGGCCGCCGTGCTCCTCGGGGATCGAGGCGCCCAGCCAGCCCTGCTCGGCCACGCCCTTCCAGAGCTTGTCGTCGAACGAGCGGTCGGCGTTGTCCAGCACGCCGCGCACGACGGCGACGTCGCAGTTGCCGGCGAGAAACTTGCGCGCCTCTTCCTTCAGGAACTTCTGGTCGTCGGAATAGTCGAAATCCACGAGGGTCCTCCCTGGACCGCGCTCTTGAAGGCCGGCCTCGGGGAGCACACTGAACGACGTTCACGCGAAGGGAAAGATTGACCCGGCGTCAAGAATTTCAGGTTCTTATGCGCGCCTGTTCCCAGCTTTCGGACGTTACCTCACGGCATGGCCAAGACCGTCTTCCAAAAGAACCAGAGGGTGTGGGTCGAGAGCGTCGGCTGCTGGGCGACGGTCGAGAAGATCGTGCCGATCTGGGCCAAGGGCTTCGACGAGCCGGTGCGCGTCACCTACGACGTCGGCCTGAATCGCGAGTTCCAGGCGCATGAGCTGAAGCCCGAAGACAAGATCGACGCCCAGGAAGGCGGCCTCGCCTCCAACTGGCGCGTGCTGCGAGCCCGCAACAAGTGGCAGCAGGAGGGCGACTGCGCCCATCACCCCTGCCCAGGCACCTATCCTGTCGTGGTGACCGACGCCCAGGACTGGGGCGGCTGGCGCACGCCGGGCGCGGAGTACGATCGCGACCCGCACAAGATGGAATACCAGGCCCGCCTGATCGCCAGCGCCCCGCGCCTGCACGCCATCGCCCGCGAGCTTCTGACCCTGGTGGCCGACAATCCCGAGGACGCGCCGCCGGCCCTGACCGGCCTGGCCCAGAAGATCGCGGCGGTCGAGCGCTACCTCCAGGAAGCGCCCGCCGCGGGGCCGGCTACGGAATAATTAGAACCGCCGGCCGAAGCCGACCGAGACCACCAGCGGGTCCAGCTTCACCTTCGACGTCAGCGCGCCGCCGTTGATCTTGGCGTCGGTGTCGAACCAGATCTTCTTGACGTCCAGGTTCAGGCTGTAAGCGGCGTTGATCGGGATGTCCGCGCCGGCCTGCAGGGCGTAGCCAAAGCCGTTGTCCAGATCGACGGTGAAGCCGTTCCTGTCCTTGCCGCTGTAGAACAGCATGTAGTTCAGCCCGGCCCCGACATAGGGACTGAAGCGCGCGCCGGGCAGCGGGTGGTACTGCAACGAGACGACAGGCGGCAGGACCCAGGTCTTGTGGACCACCGTGTCCGTGCCCGGGCCAACGGCCTTGACGGTGTGCTGGGTCGTGCCGGCGATCACCTCGACGGCCAGCTTGTCGGTCAGGAAGTAGCTGAGGCCGATCGTGGGCTTGATGTCGTCCTTGACGTCGGCCCTGAGGCCCGTGGCCGCGCCGGCGGCGGTCAGGATCGGATTGCCTGCATCCGGCGCGACGTCGGTGAGGCGGACGTTCAGGACGATGTCGCCCTTGGCCTTGGGCGTGACGGGTTCGGCGGCCATGGCCGACGTCGCGCCGAGACCGGCGGCGAGGCTCAGAGCCAGGAAGAGCTTGGTGTTCATGGGTATCCCCTTTCGACGTTTCGTTGCGTCGAAAGGGGTTTGCGCCCGCGCTCAGGCCGCTTCGTTGACCCGGCTCAAGAAAAGACCACAAAAACTTTGCGGTTATTACGTAGTCGCGTCGGGACGGGCTTTGAAATTGCCCTTCTTCCAGGCCATCCGCAGCACCACAATGGCCACCAGCGTGCCGACCAGCATGGCCGGCAGCGAGGCCTCGGGACCGAAGGCGCCGCCGCTCAGGAACTCCGAGGCGCCCGGCTTGGGCTTGCTGACCAGCCAGCTCTCGGTGACCGGAATGCCCGACACCGAGGCGCCCCACACCCAGCCTTGCGTGAAGTTCCAGGCCGCGTGGACGCCGACCGACATCCACAGGCGCCCGGTCAGCAGGTAGAAGCCCGCCAGCATCAGCCCCGCCTCGACGGCGATGGCCGCTGCTGCGACCGGCGTGGCGTTGGGATTGGCCAGGTGCGCCGCGCCGAACAGGGCCGCCTGCACCACCAGCGCTGGCCAGATCCCGAAGGCCCGCATCAGCAGGCGCAGCAGGATGGCCCGCATGATCAGCTCCTCCATGAAGCCGGACTCGATGGCCATGGCGACCGTGGCCCAGACCGAGGCCGAACGCGGACCACTGATGTCGTAGACGCCCAGCAGGTAGAGCCCGCCCACGGCCGCGCTCAGCATCGCCGCCCCGATCACGAGACCGATGGCCAGCTCGGCCGGCATTTGCCGCAGGTTCAGCTCCTGCGGCCAGCGCCCCTCGGCCAGCCGCACCAAGCCGGCATAGAGGCCAAAGCCCGCGCAGCAGATCGCCAGCACTTCCAGGACTTCGAAGAGGTGGCCGCCCTTCTTGAACATCGGATTGGCCACCACCTGGGCGCCCGAATAGACGAAGGTGAAGAGCATGAAGAGCAGGAGCATCCAGCCCAGCGTTCGCAGCCAGCGCAAAGGCCCGGGATGCAGGAACCGCTTGCTGCCGACTTCCAGGCCCGTCTGTTCGCCTACGATCTCGTTCGCCATCGCGAAGCCCCCTCCCGCTCAGCTGAGGCGGGCACTGACCATTAATTCGGGCTTGGCCGTCAAGGTCCTCTCGCGGAGGTCGTCCCGGAGGACTAGGTTAGAGGGATGCGCACCGACACGCCCCAAGC
>JAEXJH010000657.1 GCA_023445955.1 Pseudomonadota bacterium | reverse complement strand
GGCTCCTCTCGATCAGGTGAAGACTATGCGCTGGCCGGCCCTCGCCCGGAACACTCACAAATGGCTCGGCCTCGTCATCGGCTTGCAGGCGGTCTTCTGGACCTTCAGCGGCCTCTATATGACCGCCATCCATCTCGACATCATCCATGGCGACCATCTGGTGCGCCATGCCACGCCGGCCCCGATCGATTTGACCGGTCTCGTCGAACCCAGCGTGGTGATGGGCGCGCAGCCCAATACCAGCGCGCGCCTGGAAACCCAGTTCGGCCAACCGGTCTATGTGGTGACGGGCGGCTCGGAACGCGCGCTGTTCGACGCTCGCACCGGGCGAAAGCTGTCGCCGCTCGACGAGGGCGCGGCGCGGGTCCGGGCGCAGGGGCTCTATGCCGGCGCGGGCGCCGTCAAGACCGCCGAACTGCTCGATCACGCGCCGCCGGAGATCCGCGGCCGCCCGGCGCCGATCTGGCGCGTCGAGTTCGACGGCTGGTGGCGGCCGACGCTCTACATCTCGGCCCAGACCGGCGAGCTGGTCGCCAAGCGCCACGATCTTTGGCGGATCTTCGATTTCGTGTGGATGTTCCACATCATGGACTACCAGGAGCGAGAGGACGTCAACAACACGCTCCTGCGCGTCGCCACATGGACGGCCGTGGCCAGTTGCGCCAGCGGCGCCTGGCTCCTGATCTTCAGCTTCCGCCGTCGTCGGCGGGCCCGCAAAGCCGCCGCGTGAGACCGCCATGTTGTTGATCCGCACCCTGCACAAATGGTTTGGCTTGGTCCTGGGCCTGCAGTTCCTGCTGTGGACGGTCAGCGGGGCGATGATGGCCCTGCTCGACCATCACAAGGTCTCCGGCGAGCACACCGTGGCCGCGCCTGTTCCGCTGGCCGCGCCGACGAAGCTGGCGCCGATCGGCGACCTGGCCGCGGCGGTCGGGGCGCCAATCCACGGCGTCAAGCTTCGACCGCTGAACGACCGCTACGTCTATGAGGTGAAGACGGCGGCGGGGACTTCGATGCTGGACGCGGTCAGCGGCCGGCCGGTGGTCATCGACGCTGTCGCGGCGCGCGGCCTGGCCGCCGCCGCCTATGTCGGGGAGGGGCGGATCACCGCCATCGAGCCGGTCACCAAGCACGGCCTGGAGACGCGGGGCCTGGTCCTGCCGCTGTGGAAGGCCAGCTTCAACGACGCTGAGAACACCACCCTCTACGTCGCGGCCGCCACCGGCGACGTGGTCGAGCGCCGCACCGACACCTGGCGGTTGTGGGACGTGTTCTGGATGCTGCACATCATGGACTATTCCAATCGCACCAGCTTCAACCACCCCCTGATCATCACCGTGGCGACGGGCGTCGCCTGGCTGGCGCTCAGCGGGATGATCCTGCTCTTTCGCAGCTTCCGGCGGTCGGACTTCGCCTGGGCTCTGGACGGGTTGGACCGCTTGCGCTCACGCTAGCTCGCTGCGGGTGCCGCCCCGCGCCATCCTGTTCCTTCCGCCCGTGAGATCACCTTGGTCATGGCCCAGGACACGACCTCGACGCTACATCAGCGCATCCGAGCCGATATCGGCGAGCGCATCCGATCGGGCGCCTGGCCGCCGGGCCATCGAATTCCGTTCGAGCACGAATTGATGGCGCTTTACGGCTGCTCGCGGATGACGGTGAACAAGGCGCTATCGCCGCTCGCCGAGCGAGGCCTGATCGTGCGCCAGCGCGGGGCGGGCTCCTTCGTCTGCCACCCCAGGATCCATTCCGTCGTCCTGGATATCCCCGACATCCAGACCGAGATCAGCGGGCGCGGCGCGGCCTATCGCTACGAGTTGCTGTCGCGCAAGGAGCGCCGGCCTGACCGCGCCGAGATGGCTAAGCTCGACCTAGCCGCGTCCAGCAAGGTCCTGGCTTTGACCTGTCTTCACCGGTCCAACGGGCGGCCATTCGCGCTTGAGGAACGGGTGATCAACCTGGCTGCTGTGCCCGACGCGGCCAATGCCGATTTCTCGATCATCGCTCCAGGCACCTGGTTGCTGGGAACAGTCGCTTGGACGGAAGCCGAGCATCGGATCAGCGCCGTCAACGTCCCGCGCCCGACGGCGACGCTGCTCGGCGTCACCCAAAGCGCTGCTTGCTTGGCACTAGAGCGCCGAACCTGGCGGGCGGGAGAGCAAATCACTTGCGTGCGATTGTTGTTCCCCGGTGAGGTCTACGATCTCATGGCCAGATTCTCGCCGGGAGCGATCGAGGCTGGCAAGTAGGCGGCGAGGGTTCCATTTAATGACCTGCGATGTCTCACTCCGTATCTGCACGTAGTAATACCAAGCTATTGTGAAGTGCGGGAGCCACGATCGCCTTCTGACGCTGGCCCTAGCTTCTGCGTCTGCTACCCATTATTTTATAGAGGCACCCGCACGCACTTGGATACGGCGGAAATCGGAAACGTTTCAAACATCCCGAGACGATGATTGAATATTCGGACGCCTGGGCCAGAGATGCTGGACTGTAACGCCGTTGGGTCAGCTTCCTTGCGCAATTTCGGCTATTATTTCCGATAATCTTCCTTGTACGACAAAGATATGTCACTGTTTATGTTATAATTTTTCTAATATGATATATTAGGCGCAAAGACTTTTCGGCCCGCCCGACCGATTTTGTCGCATATAGCGGCCAGCGTCCAGATCAGCCGATCTGGGGTTTTCCATGCACACGCTACACCGCATCGATCCGAGGGTTAACATGGCGAGATTTTATGCCGTCTCTCTCCAACGATCCTTGTTTGGGGACATCGTTTTGGTCCGGCGATGGGGTCGGATTGGTAGCCGCGGCCAGATGAAGTCTGACTGGTACGACGCTCTCGACGCCGCCGAACACGCGCTTGGTCGGTTGTTGCGGACGAAGACTCGGCGAGGGTATCAGATGATTACCCAGCCGTTGTGGCCGCCTGTCGCGCAAAGCTGACAATCGAAAATTACGAAACCGCGGGGGCTCAACTCGTCAAGCCCGACGGAACGGATCATCACACTTTGCGGAATTGTGCGCACTAGGGTGGACATTTGCGCAGAACAGACTCACTCTGCTCCAATCAGCGGGAGGGCTGCCGTGAGTAAGATCAGCGTTCTGCTTGGACAGGATGAAGACGCCCGATTCACAGCCTACTGCCAAGAGCGGGGATTCAAAAAATCCACCCTCATCGCACGGCTAGTCCGAGACCATTTGGACAGAGAGGGCTTCAGCTCAACGTCGGTCGCGGCGGGCGGAACGCGAACTCGACTAGTAAAGGTAAGGCGTCATGAGTCATCTACCGGATAAAAAGCCCCCCTCCTCCAAGGTAGGTGTCGTCGATTTCTTTTGCGGATGTGGCGGCGTGAGCGCAGGCCTCCAGGCTGTGAATGGCGGCGCAACCTTTGAGATTATCCGCGGCATCGACAATGATCGCCACTGCGCGCTGACGTGACCCCCTGAAACTCCTCCAAAAATAACTAGAGTCCGCCCCAGGAAAGGGACGGACGAATGAAACGATCACGGTTCACGGAAGAACAGATCATCGGAATCTTGCGGGAGCAGGA
>JAEXJH010000656.1 GCA_023445955.1 Pseudomonadota bacterium | reverse complement strand
TGGAAGACCCGGCCGAGGCCAAGAAGCGCGGCTCCAAGTCGGTGGTCCGTCGCGACATCGTCCGCGTGGTGACGCCCGGCACCTTGACCGAGGATGGCCTGCTGGACGCCCGCGGCGCCAACCGCCTGGCCGCCGTCGCCATCCGCGCCGGTCAGGCGGCCGTGGCGTCGGTCGAGCTGTCGACCGGCGAGGTCGAAGTCTTCGCTCTGGCCAAGGAGGCCGTCGCGCCGATCCTGGCGGCGCTGGCGCCGTCGGAGACCCTGGTCGCCGACCGCCTGCTGTCGGACGACAGCCTCTCCCAGACCCTGAAGATCTGCGGCGGCCTGGTGCAGCCGATGCCGTCGGCCCTCTCGGAGCCGCAGGCCTCGGAAGCGCGCGTGAAGCGCCTCTATGGCGTCGACACCCTGGACGGCTTCGGCGGGCTGACCCCGGCTGAGATCGGCGCCCTGGGCCTGATCGCCGCCCACCTGGAGATGACCCAGGCCGGCAAGCTGCCGGCGCTGCGGGCGCCCCGCCGGGCCGCCGACGCCGACGTCATGGCCATCGACCCGGCCACGCGCGGCAGCCTGGAGATCGACCGCACCCAGACCGGCGACCGCAACGGCTCGCTGCTGGCCACGATCGACCGCACGGTGACCGCCGGCGGCGCCCGAATGCTGGCCTCGCGCCTGGCCCGGCCGCTGCTGGATGTGGCCGCCATCGACCAGCGCCTGGACGCGGTGGAGTGGTTCGTCGAGCACCGCCCGCTGCGCCAGCGCCTGCGCGAGGTGCTGAAGGGCGCCGGCGACATGGCCCGCGCGCTTTCCCGTCTCGCCCTCGGCCGGGGCGGTCCGCGCGACCTGGGCTGCCTGCGCGACACGTTGAAGGTCGGCGAGCGCCTGGCCGGCATGGCGGGCGGCTCGCCCGATCCGCTGTCGCCGCCGCCGTTCGAGCTGGAGCACGCCTTCAAGGCCCTGACCCCGGCGCTGCACGAGGGCCTGTCGCAGTTCCTCAACGTGCTGGAGCAGGGCCTGGGCCCTGACCTGCCGGCCCTGGCCCGCGACGGCGGCTTCGTCGCCGCCGGCATCCGGCCCGAGTTGGACCAGGCGCGCGGCCTGCGCGACGACAGCCGCAAGGTGATCATCGCGCTGGAAGCCCAGCTGATGGCCGAGAGCGGCGTGCCGCTGAAGATCCGCCACAACGGCGTGCTGGGCTATTTCGTCGAGGCGACGGCCGGCAAGGCCGACCCGCTGTTCCAGCCGCCGCTGAACGCCACCTTCATTCACCGCCAGACCCTGGCCAACCAGGTTCGCTTCACCACGGTGGAGCTGGCGGATCTCGACGCTCGCATCGCCCAGGCCGCCGAGCGCGCGCTGGCCATGGAGGTCGCTGCCTTCGAGGACTGGCGCGAGCAGGCCCGGATGCACGCCGACGCCATCCAGATCGCCGCCGAGGCCCTGGCGCGCCTGGACGTCGCCTCGAGCCTGGCCGAGTGGGCCGAGGATTCCGGCGCCGTCCGTCCGATCGTCGACAAGTCCTACGCCTTCGACGCCAAGGGCGCCCGTCACCCGGTCGTAGAAGCGGCGGTGAAGCGCGCCGGCGACCCCTACACGCCCAACGACTGCTGCCTGGACGCCTCGGGCGAGACCGGCGCGCGGCTGTCGATCGTCACCGGCCCGAACATGGCCGGTAAGTCGACCTTCCTGCGCCAGAACGCCCTGCTGGCCATCCTGGCCCAGTCCGGCTGCTACGTGCCCGCCGCATCCTTCCGCCTGGGCGTCGTCGACCGCCTGTTCAGCCGTGTCGGCGCCGGCGACGACCTGGCCCGCGGCCGTTCGACCTTCATGATGGAGATGGTCGAGACCGCCGCCATCCTCACGCAAGCCGGCCCGCGCTCGCTGGTCATCCTCGACGAGATCGGCCGGGGCACGGCCACCTATGACGGTCTGGCCATCGCCTGGGCCTGCGCCGAGGCCCTGCACGACACCAACAAGAGCCGCGCGCTCTTCGCCACGCACTATCACGAGCTGGCGACGCTGGAAGAGCGGATGGCGCACGTCTCCAACCTCAGCCTGCGGGCCAAGGAGTGGAACGGCGACCTCGTCTTCCTGCACGAGGCCGCGCCGGGTCCGGCCGACCGTTCGTACGGCGTGCAGGTGGCCAAGCTGGCTGGCGTGCCCGGTCCCGTCGTGGTCCGCGCCCGCGAGGTTCTGGACCGCCTGGAAAGCAAGGACCAGTCGCCGGCCAAGCTGGACGACCTGCCGCTGTTCGCCGTGAGTCAGGCCGCCGCGCCCCTGCCCGCCAAAGCGGCGCCGAGCGCGGTCGAGACTTCGCTCACCGATCTCGACGTTGACGGCATGAGTCCCCGCGAGGCCTTGGAGGCGTTGTATCGTCTTAAGGGTCTGCTCAAGACCTAGCGGGTAACCATATAAACAACATGCCCCGTCGCCTTCGCCCCACCCGCCTGGAACACGTCGTCGACGGTCACGCCCTGCGCGCCCGCCTGTCCGCCGCCGCCCTCGACGCCATCGGCAACGAGGCCGAGCAGCGGTCGCGCGCCATCGACATCCTCAAGCAGGCGCTGTTTCGCGGCCGGATGATCGCCAAGGAGCGGCTGGAGAACGGCGCCAGCGGCGTCGAGACCGCCCGCCTGATCAGCGGCGTTACCGACGAGGTGATCACCGCCCTCTACGACTTCACGACGGTGCACGTGTTCCGGGCGCGCAACCCGACCGAGGGCGAGCGCCTGTGCCTGCTGGCCGTCGGCGGCTATGGCCGCGGCACCCTGGCCCCGTTCTCGGACATCGATCTGCTGTTCCTGCGGCCCTACAAGCAGACGCCGCACGCCGAGAGCGTGATCGAGTTCATGCTCTATGCGCTGTGGGACCTGGGCTTCAAGGTCGGCCACGCCTCGCGGACCATCGAAGAATGCGTGCGCCTGTCGAAGGAAGACTTCACGATCCGCACGTCGATCCTGGAAGCCCGCCGCCTGACCGGCGACGAGCGCCTGGCCGACGACCTGAAGAAGCGCTTCCGCGACGACGTCATGAAGGGCACCGGTGCCCAGTTCGTCGCCGCCAAGCTGAAGGAGCGCGACGACCGCCAAGCCCGCGCCGGCGCCAGCCGCTACATGGTCGAGCCCAACGTCAAGGAAGGGAAGGGCGGCCTGCGCGACCTCCACACCTTGATGTGGATCGCCGAGTACCTGCATCCGGTCGACAAGCCCGAGGACGTCTTCAAGATGGACGTCTTCTCCGGGCGAGAGACCAAGGCCTTCATCCGCGCCTTCGACTTCCTGCACGCCGTGCGCGCCCACCTGCATTTCACGACGGGACGGCCCGAGGAGCGCCTGACCTTCGACCTGCAGCCTGAGATCGCTCGCCGCATGGGCTATGGCGACCGCGGCGATGCGCCGGCGGTCGAGCGGTTCATGCGCCGCTACTTCCTGATCGCCAAGGAGGTCGGCGCCCTGACCCGCGCCTTCTCGGCCAAGCTGGAAGCCGAGCATTTCAAGCACGAGCCCAAGGGCATCTCCCGCTTCCTCCCCGGCCAGCGGCCCAAGCGAAAGGCGCTGGATGTCCAGGGCTTCTATGAGGACAACGGCCGCCTGAACATCGACGGACCAAAGGTCTTCGAGGCCGATCCGGTCAACCTGATCCGCCTGTTCAAGATCGCCGACGAGCGGGATCTCGATCTGCATCCCGACGCCTTCACGGCGGTGACCCGCTCGCTCAGCCTGATCACCTCGAAGGTCCGCCGCGATCCCAGCGCCTGCCGGGCGTTCCTGGACCTCTTGGCGCGCGGCAAGCGCAGCTATCGCACCCTGACCCTGATGAACGACGCCGGGGTGCTGGGACGCTTCGTGCCGGAGTTCGGCCGGGTCGTGGCCCAGATGCAGTTCAACATGTACCACTCGTACACGGTGGACGAGCACACCCTGCGCGCCGTCGGCCTGATCGGCGACATGGCCGCCGGGCGTCTTTCCGAAGACCATCCGCTGGCCGTCTCGATCATGCCGCTGATCGAGGACCGCGAGGCCCTGTTCCTGGCCATGCTGCTGCACGACACCGGCAAGGGTGGCGTGGGCGGCCAGGAGAAGGCCGGCGCCCGCGCCGCCCGCAGCGCCTGCGAGCGCATGGGCGTGGACCGCACGAAGGTCGAGCTGGTCGCCTGGCTGGTCGAAAACCACCTGGTCATGAGCGACTTCGCCCAGAAGCGCGACGTCTCCGATCCCGGCACGGTCGCGGCCTTCGCTCGCATCGTCGAGAACCCCGAGCGCCTGCGCCTGCTGCTGGTCATCACCGTCGCCGACATCCGCGCCGTCGGGCCGGGCGTCTGGAACGGCTGGAAGGGCCAGCTGCTGCGCGAGCTCTACAACGCCACCGAGGCGGTGTTCCGCGGCGGGCGCGGCAGCGACGCGGCCGCCAACGTCCTGCGCCATCAGGAGAACGCCGCCGAAAGCGCGCGCGCCCTGCTGCTGGAGACCGATCCCGCCGCCAAGGGCTGGGTCTCGGCGATGGAAAACGCCTATTTCAGCGCCTTCCCGCAGGAAGAGCTGTTCGAACACGCCGCCCTGGCCCGCCGCGCCGCCATCCAGGGCGGGGCCGCGGCCGAGGGCCGGGTGCAGCCCAATCAGAACGCCGCCGAGATCGTGGTCGCCGCCAAGGACCGTCGCGGCCTGTTCGCCGATCTGGCCATGGCCATCTCGTCCCTGGGCGGCAATGTCGTGGGCGCCCGGGTGTTCACCTCCCGCCAGGGCCAGGCGCTGGACGTCTTCTATGTGCAGGACGTGACCGGCGCGCCGTTCGGCTGCGAGAACCCCCGCGCCCTGCGCCGCCTGGCCGATGCGCTGGAGGCCGCCGGCAAGGGTGAGCCGCTGGGTGTCGAGCCGCGCCGGGGCTCGGAGCAGTCGCGCGCCGCCGCGTTCTCGATCGCACCGACCGTGACGGTCGACAACGAGGCCTCCAACGACGCCACCGTGGTCGAGGCCTCGGGCCGCGACCGTCCGGGCCTGCTGCACGCCTTGGCCAAGACCCTGGCCGACAACGGCCTGTCGATCCAGTCGGCCCATATCGACGGCTATGGCGAACGGGCGGTCGACGCCTTCTACGTCCAGACGCCGGAGGGCGGGAAGTTGACCGAGACCCGTAAGGTCACCGCCGTGAAGGCCGACCTGCTGGCCGCCCTGGAGCAGAACGAGGCCACCGCGCCGGCCGCGCGTCCGGGCCTCAAGCGGGCGCGGGCCAGCGTGGCGCGATAGGGCTGTCTTGCCCGCGTCACGGATCGCCGCCTAGACTCGCATCGTAACCGGGGGAACGACATGAAGCCGCCTATCAAAAGCCTGGCCGACCTCAAGCCCGCGGTCACCGCCGGCGCCTATGCCCGCCCGACGCCGAAGGTGGTGCGCCGCAAGACCGCCAAGGTGCTGAGCCCCGAGGAAAAGGCGGCCTTCCTGGCCTCGCGCCCGGACCTGGCGTCGAAGTCCTGAGCGAGGCGCCCACCGGAAACCCTCTCTCTAAGAGAGAGGGGATTCATCGCGCTCTATCCTCGGCGTTCGCGAGATCGAACCTAGTGAAATCAACCCCTTCTCACTTTTACGCATCCCTGAATGATCCGCGCTCAACGCCGCCCCATACTCTTCCTCACCTGACAGCGCGAAAGGGACGTCCGGCCGGCGACTTGGGCGGCTGTCAGGGGTGGTCGAGCGGGAGGCGCTTGCCGGGTCTCTTCGGAGACTCGCCTTCGCGACGGATCCAGCGGCAGGTTCCCTGAAACATCGGGACGAAGCTCTGGCGGCGAAGGTTTGGCGGGCGTGGCAGGCACGGGCTGAAACCGCCTGTGCATTCCGGAGGGGAGCCAACCCTTCCGCCCGCCGGAGGCCCAAACGTCGGGAGCGGGTTAAGACCCCGCGCTCCCGAAGGCTTTCGGATAACGGCTGCGCGGAGCGCCTGGCTTCGTCGAAACGGTAACCACTACCCAAACCTCCGGACGTCGTCCGGACGCTCCGCAGTCCCTTTCATGAACTTCAGCGAGTGATCGCGTGAAGCGGCGAGCGCATGCTCACGCCACCGCATGATCCTTCAGCACGCCCAGGGTCACCACGGCCAGCATCTCCTCGTGGGTGGCGTTCAGCACCACCTGCGGCGCCATGCCGGCGTCGAGGGCTTCCTTCCAGCGGCCGGCGCACAGGCACCAGCGGTCGCCGGCCTTCAGGCCCGGGAAGGCCAGTTCGGGCCGGGGCGTCGACAGGTCGTTGCCCTGGGCCTTGGAGAAGGCCAGGAAGTCGTCGGTCATCACCGCGCAGACGGTGTGCAGGCCCAGGTCGTGCGGACCCGTCTCGCAGCAGCCGTTGCGATAGAAGCCGGTGACCGGATCCATCGAGCAGGGGACGAGCTCGCCGCCCATGACGTTCTTGGCGCTCTTGTCGTACCGGGTGGTGCTCATGGGGCGATCCTAGACTAGGGTCGCGGCCGAAGCGAGAAGAGCCAGGGACTTCCAGTGACCGACACCGCTATTCGCCCGCGCCGCAGCGCCCTCTACATGCCGGCCTCCAACGCCAAGGCCGTGGAGAAGGCCCGCACCCTGGACGCCGACGTCATCATCCTCGACCTGGAGGACGCGGTGGCGCCGGAGATGAAGCCAGCGGCGCGCGAGGCGGCCGTGGCGGCGGTCAAGGCCGGAGGCTTTGGGGCGCGCGAGGTGGTGATCCGGGTCAACGGCATTGACACGCCCTGGGGAGCGGAAGACCTGCACGCCGCCGCTGAGGCGGGTCCCGATGCGGTGCTGGTCCCCAAGGTCGACGATGCGGCCGATGTCCTGCTCTACGATCAGCGCCTGAACGCCGCCCCGCCCCACACCCGTCTGTGGACCATGATCGAGACCGCCAAGGCCGCCTTCCACCTGTGGGAGATCGCCGGGGCGACCCACGGCACGCGGCTGTCGGCCTGGGTCATGGGCGTCAACGACTTCGCCAAGGAGATGCGGGCGCGCCAGACGCCGGACCGCGCGCCGTTCCTGCCGCTGCTGACCCTGTCGGTCGCCGCGGCCCGCGCGCACGGCCTGACCATCCTGGACGGGGTGCACAACGACATCGAGGACCTGGCGGCGCTGGAAGCCGTCTGCGTCCAGGGCGTCGACTTCGGCTTCGACGGCAAGACCCTGATCCATCCCAAGCACCTCCCGATCTGCAACCGCGTCTTCTCGCCCTCGCCCGAGGACATCGCCTGGAGCCAGGCGGTGATCGCCGCCTTCAACGCGCCCGAAAATGCTGGCAAGGGAGCCTTGCGGGTCGACGGCAAGATGGCCGAACGCTTGCATCTGACGCAGGCACAGCGTCTTGTCGCGGTGGCGGAAGCCATTTCGGGACGGACGGCCCAAGCTTGAGAGGCGCTTTGAAGGTTTCTATGCGGGCTATCGTTCTTTCCGTCGTCTTGATGGCCAGCCCGGCGCTGGCGCAACAGCAGACTCCGGCGACGACCCCGCCCGCGGGCTACACGCCGACGTTCGGGGCGCAGGCCGCCCCTGCGCCTGCGGACGCGCCGGTCAGCACGGCCGCGCCGCAGGTCCCGGCCACCGACTCCTCGCAGATCCCGCAAGCCATCGACCCGATGGCCGACCTGATCTCGCAAGCCGGACAGCCGGTCGACGAGGAAGCCGCCGAGACCGCCGCCAACAAGCCCGCGCCCAAGCACCGCGCCACCATCCTGCCGATCCCGCCGCCCGAGCCCGAGGCGCCGACCGGGGCCGAGCTGACCAAGGCCCAGGTCTACGAACTCCGGGTCAAGGGCTCGATCGCGGCCGCCCAGAACCTGCAAGGTCCGCTGGACGGCGGCTGGCGGATCGTCGGGACCGACGGCGGCCAGCTCTACGCCCTGCAGCTGGTCGACAAGGCCGGCGGCTATGGCGAGCTGGAAGGCGCCTGGCGCGATGTCCGGCGTCCGGGCAGCGTCGGCTCGACAGGCCTGATCGACGACCTGCGTCGCGACGGCGGCGACGTCGTCCTGCGCTTCAGCCCCCGCGGCGGCCAGTCCTCGGTGCTGACCCTGCGGCCGGCCGGCTATGAGCGCTGGGCGGGCGAGCTGGTCGAGAACGGCGTGCGCCAGACGGTGTCGGCCGAACACATCCTGCCACAGGCTCCGCCCGGCTACGAAGGCCAGGGTCGCGGTCCCTATGTCTGGCCGGTCGCCCAACGCGTGGCGGTCAGCCGTCCGGCGGCCGACGCCGCGCCGGCTTGCTCGACCAAGGGCAAGAAGGGCAAGGCGCTTAAGGCCGCCAAGGCCAAGTGCGCCGCCGCGGCCAGGAAGGGCGGCAAGGCCTCGGCGCTCAAGAAGGGCAAGGGCGGCAAGGCCAAGGCGGTCCCGGCCAAGAAGGGCAAGGCGAGCGCCGCCAAGAAGGCTCCGGCCAAAAAGAAGAAGCGCTAAGCCTTCAAGGCTTCCCGCGCCGCCGCGATCGGGGCCGCCAGGCCTTCGGTCGAATAGGCGAGGGCGGGGCTGTGGCCCCAGACGGGGCCGGGCCAGGCCGGATCGTCCTTGCGGCGGCCCACGACATGGACGTGCAGCTGGGCAGTGACATTGCCCAGGGCGCCGACGTTCAGCTTGTCGATCGTCAGCCCAAGCGCCGCCCCGACCGCGCGGACGGCGGTCCCGGCCAGGACGATCTCCTCCATCAGCTGGATGCGGTGAGCGGTGTCCAGCTCCTCGATCTCGCGCAGGTCCGGCTGGCGCGGAATCAGCACCAGCCACGGATAGCGGGTGTCGTCGTGCAATCGCACTTCGCACAACGGCAGGTCGGCGACCTTGTGCGACGTGGCGACGAAGGCGGGGTCGAGGATGAAATCAGTCACGCTTAGGAACCGCCGCCCAATAGTCGAAGTCGAGGATGACGGCCGGATCGTAGGCCCCTTCGCCGTCCTTGTCCGGGAAGCCGGCGCAGGGCTGATCCTTCGTGGCGACCAGCCGCAGTCGCAGGGCGCCGACGCTGCCCAGGTCGGCCTTGTCCAGCACCTGGCTCCAGGCGAAAACCGTGCCGCCGGCGAAGAACGGGGCCACGTGCCGCCCGCCGTTTATCGCCAGGATCAGTCCGGCGTTCTGCAGCCCGTTGAACGACAGCGCCTTGGCCGTCGAGATCACCACGCCGCCATAGACAAGGCGCTTGCCGGACGGGTCCTTGCTCCGCTCGAAGGCGTTGAAATGGACCTTGGCGGTGTTCTGCCACAGGCGCGTGGCCATCTGGTGCTCGGCCTCTTCCACCGCCATGCCGTCGACATGGTCGATCGTCTCGCCGATCGCATAGTCCTCGAAGGCGTGCGGTGCGCCGGCCAGGTTCCAGTCATAGCCGCTGAAGTCCAGGCCCTCGGGAACCGTGAGGTCCGCCGGCGCCACGGCCGCTGACAGCGTCGGGACCGCCTGCTCGGCGATCTCGGCGTCCGGATCGCGCTTTCGCACCATCACCCAGCGGACGTAGCTCAGCACGGCCTCGCCGCGCTGGTTCGTCCCCGTGGTGCGGACATAGACGACGCCGGTCTTGCGGTTGGAATTTTCCTTCAGCCCGATCACGTCGGAGACGGCGCTCAGGGTGTCGCCTGGGAACACTGGGGCCAGGAAGCGGCCCTCGGCGTAGCCCAGATTGGCGACGGCGTTCAGGCTGATGTCCGGCACGGTCTTGCCGAACACCACATGGAAGGCGATCAGCGGATCGATGGGAGCTGCGGCCAAGCCGCAAGCCCGGGCGAATTCATCCGACGAGAACAGCGAAAACCTTGGACCATAAAGCGCCGTGTACAGCGCGACGTCGCCCGCGGTGATCGTCCGGGGCGTGGCGTGGACCAGTCTCTGGCCGAGGCGGAAGTCCTCGAAGAAATGGCCCGGATCGGTCTTGCTCATCCCCGGCTCTCCTTATCGTTATCGGGCCATCTTTGCCGCAGTGCAGCGAAACCGGAAAGAGGGCTTGAGAGGAAGCCTCAGCGGGCGTAGACCGCGCCCCGACAACTATCGTCCACAGCCTTGATGGAGACCCCATGGCTCGCGCGAAGATCGCCCTTATCGGCGCCGGCATGATCGGCGGCACCCTGGCCCACATCGCCGCTCGCGAAGAGCTGGGCGACGTGATCCTGTTCGACATCGCCGAAGGCACCCCGCAGGGTAAGGCGCTCGATATCGCCGAAGCCTCGGCCGTGTTCGGCAAGGACGTGGCCCTGAAGGGCGCCAACGACTACGCCGACATCGCCGGCGCCGACGTCTGCATCGTGACCGCTGGCGTGCCGCGCAAGCCGGGTATGAGCCGCGACGACCTGCTGGGCATCAACCTGAAGGTCATGAAGGCCGTCGGCGAAGGCATCAAGGCCCACGCCCCGAACGCCTTCGTCATCTGCATCACCAACCCGCTCGACGCGATGGTCTGGGCCCTGCAGCAGTTCTCGGGCCTGCCCAAGGAAAAGGTCATCGGCATGGCCGGCGTCCTGGACTCGGCGCGCTTCGCCTACTTCCTGGCCGAAGCCACCGGCGTGTCGGTCGAGGACATCCACGCCTGGACCCTGGGCGGCCACGGCGCCGACATGGTCCCGATGGTCCGTCACTCGCCGGTCGGCGGCCTGCCGCTGCCGGAACTGGTCAAGCAAGGCTGGCTGACCCAGGAAAAGCTGGACGCCATCGTCGAGCGCACCCGCAAAGGCGGCGGCGAGATCGTCGCCCTGCTGAAGACCGGCTCGGCCTTCTACGCCCCGGCGGAATCGGCGATCGCCATGGCGACGTCGTACCTGAAGGACAAGAAGCGCGTCCTGCCGTGCGCCACCTTCCTGACCGGCCAATACGGCCTGGACGGCCTGTATGTCGGCGTGCCGGTCGTCATCGGCGCCGGCGGCGCCGAGAAGATCGTCGAGTTCGAAACCAACGAAGCCGAAAAGGCGATGTTCGCCGCCTCGGTCGCATCGGTCCAGGGCCTGATGGAGGCCTGCAAGGCCATCGACAGCTCGCTGGTCTAAGCGAACTTCGATCCTAAGAACGGCGAAGGGCGGCTCCTCGCGGGGCCGCCCTTTTTCTTGGTCCGGCAACCTCGTCCTTCGACAAGCTCAGGATGAGGTTTCCTACTGACCAGGCGCTTACAATCGTCCTCACCCTGAGCCTGTCGAAGGGCGGGGACGACGCACTCAGTGCGCCGCGTCGCCCGGCTCCTGCGAGATTTCCTCAAGCGTCTTGCCGACCTGCTTGGCGCCGTAGTCCTTGGCCACGTCGCCCAGCGACAGGATGCCGGTCAGGCGACCCGAGTCGTTCAGCACGATCAGGCGGCGGACCTGATTGTTGGCCATCTTAGCGGTGGCGTCGGCCAGGATGTCGTCTTCCTTCACGCTCAGCACTTCACCGTCTGACATCACTTCGGAGACGGCGCTGTCGAAACTGCGGCCTTCGGCGACCACGCGCAGGACGATGTCGCGGTCGGTGACCAGGCCGACGACCTTGCCGTCCTCGACCACCGGCACCACGCCGCTGTCGACCTTGGCCATGGTCTCGGCGACCTTGCGGATGCTGTCGGTGGGGCGGGCGACCGAGACCTGGCTGGTCATGGCGTCACTGACTTTCATAGCGGAACCTCATGGGTTGGAATTCTGAGGTTCTAAAACCCACAGCTTGCGCCAACCGTTCCGCTTCCGGTCGTCACAGGTCCGCCCTATCTAGGCGCATCTGTCTTCCCGGAGCTTCCCATGTCGATCTCGATCCACCAGGCCAGCGTGCCCGTGTTCATCCAGGGCCTGAAGGGTCTGAAGGGCGTGCTGACCAAGGCCGCCGACCTCGTCGAGGCCAAGAAGTGGGATCCGGACGCCCTGCTGAAGGCGCGCCTGTACCCCGACATGTTCCCGCTGATCCGCCAGGTGCAGATCGCCACCGACTTCGCCAAGGGCGGCGCCGCGCGCCTGGCCGCGCAGGAAGTTCCGGCCTGGGACGACACCGAGACCTCGTTCGCCGAACTGATCGCCCGCATCGACCGCGCCATCGCTTTTGTCGAAGGCCTGGACGCCGCTGCGTTCGAAGGCGGTCACGATCGTGACGTCCAGCTGGTCCGCCGCGGCGAGACCTACACCTTCAAGGGCCTGGACTATCTGCAGGGCCAGGCGATGCCGAACTTCTTCTTCCACATCACCACGGCCTACGCGATCCTGCGCCACAACGGCGTCGAGGTCGGCAAGCGCGACTTCCTGGGCACGGCCTGATCTCCTTGCGCCCTGGGGCGGGGGTGAAAGCCCGCCCCTTTGACTCTTCCGCCTTTTCTGTGCATAAGCCCCGGCTTCCGGCGCTTTATCAGCAGCGCCTCCACCGTCACGACCCCGGCCTGTTAGCGCAGGATCCATCCGGACGAGGACGGCGAGGACCCCCGTCGACGTGATCGTCCACGGGGGCTGATCGCGTTTGGAGCCTGTTTTTACCTAGGGTTCGACATGTTCGACGGCCTTACAGAGCGACTTTCCGACGTCTTCGAACGTCTTGGCGGTCGCGGCGTGCTGTCCGAAAAGGACATCGACGAGGCGCTGCGCGAAGTCCGCGTGGCCCTGCTCGAGGCCGACGTCGCCCTGCCGGTCGTCAAGGATTTCATCAGCAAGGCCAAGGAAAGCGCCTCGGGCGAAGCGGTTATCCGCTCGGTCAAGCCGGCCGACCAGGTGGTCAAGATCGTCTATGACGGTCTGGTCGACATGCTGGGCGGCGAGGTCCCGACCGGCCTGAACCTGGCCCTCAACCCGCCGTCGGTCATCCTGATGGCCGGCCTGCAGGGCTCGGGCAAGACGACGACCACGGGCAAGCTGGCCCTGCGTCTCTCCAAGACCGAGCGCAAGAAGGTGCTGGTCGCCTCGCTGGACACCCGTCGCCCGGCCGCCATGGAGCAGCTGGCGACCCTGGCCAAGCAGGTCGAGGTCGAGAGCCTGCCGATCGTTCCGGGCCAGAGCGCCCAGGACATCGCCAAGCGCGCGATGAGCGCCGCCAAGCTGGGCGGCTACGACGTCCTGATCCTCGACACCGCCGGCCGCACCACGCTGGACGAGGCGATGATGAGCGAGGCGGCGGACATCGCCCGCATCGCCAGCCCGTCCGAGACCATCCTGGTCGCCGACAGCCTGACCGGTCAGGACGCCGTGCGCACGGCCAAGGCGTTCCACGAGCGCCTGCCGCTGACCGGCCTGATCCTGACCCGCGCCGACGGCGACGGCCGCGGCGGCGCGGCGCTGTCGATGCGCCACGTCACCGGCCTGCCGATCAAGTTCCTCGGCGCCGGCGAGAAGATCGACCAGCTGGACGTGTTCGACGCCCGCCGCGTCGCCGGCCGCATCCTGGGCCAGGGCGACGTCGTCGCGCTGGTCGAGAAGGCCGCGGCCGATCTCGACCATGCCGAAGCCGAGCGCATGGCCAAGAAGCTGGCCAAGGGCAAGTTCGACCTCGACGACCTGGCGGCTCAGCTGCGGCAGATGCAGAAGCTGGGCGGCATGGAAGGCATCATGGGCCTGCTGCCCGGCGTGCAGAAGGTCAAGAAGCAGATCTCCGAGAGCGGGATCGACGACAGCATCTTCCGTCGCCAGCAGGCGATCATCAGCTCGATGACCAAGGAAGAGCGCAAGAAGCCCGACATCCTGGCCGCTTCGCGCAAGCGCCGCATCGCCGCCGGTTCGGGCGTCGATGTCGCCGAGGTCAACCGCCTGCTCAAGCAACACCGCCAGATGGCCGACATGTTCAAGGCCATGTCCAAGGACGGCGGCAGGGGCATGGCCCGCATGGCCGCCATGATGGGCGGCGGTGACATGGCTCGTCTGAAAACCATGGGCGGCGGAAAGATGCCGGCGTCCGATCCCAATGCAGCGGGGGGCCAAGGCCTCTCGGGGCTGCCCGGTCTGCCGGGCCTCGGGGGCGGCGGCGACGCCAAGCCCAACCCTCTCTCCGGCCTGGGCCTGCCCGGCTTCAACCCGTTCAAGAAATAGAACTTTAGACCAAGGACTACCGATATGCTGAAGATCCGTCTCGCCCGTGGCGGCGCCAAGAAGCGTCCGTACTACTCGATCGTCGTCGCCGACAGCCACTCGCCGCGCGATGGCCGCTTCATCGAGAAGGTCGGCACCTACAACCCGCTCCTCAAGAAGGACGACGCCAACCGCGTCACCCTGAAGGTCGAGTCGATCCAAGAGTGGCTCAAGAAGGGCGCTCAGCCGACCGACCGCGTCGCGCGCTTCCTGGCCGCCCAAGGCCTGGTCGCCTGGACCCACGGCAACAACCCGCAAAAGGGCGCTCCGGGCAAGAAGGCTCAAGAGCGTTCGGCCGAGCGCGCTCAGCGCGAAGAAGAGCGCAAGCAAGCCGAGAGCGACGCCAAGGCCGCCGCCGAAGCCGAGAAGGCCGCCGCTGCTGAAGCCGCCGCCGCCGCCGCCGCTGAAGCCGCTGCTGCTCCGGCCGTTGAAGAAGCTCCGGCTGAAGAAGCCCCGGCCGCTGAAGCCGCTGCTGAAGAGGCCCCCGCTGCTGAAGTGGCCGCTGAAGCTCCGGCTGAAGAAGCCTCGGAAGGCTAATCAGGGTTCCAGCGCCGTCGTCTCATTAGAGGCGGCGGCGCGACTCTGTCCAGCCCATGGCTGGAACTTGAGACGCTCCGCGGAT
>JAEXJH010000655.1 GCA_023445955.1 Pseudomonadota bacterium | reverse complement strand
CGGCGGCGAGGATGATCTTCTTGGGCACGGCGGCCTCCCCAACGCTTCTTATGACAACGTTGGACTGTCGCTGAGGCCGGGGCGCTTTTCCAGCGCGTCGTGGTCGTAGATCAGGTCAGGTCGCGTTCCTGCGTGGCGACCAGCTTCAGGTAGGCCCCGTAAGGCGACTTGGCCAACTCATGCGCCAGGCCCATCAGCTGCTCGGTCGAGATCCAGCCGTTCTGATAGGCCACTTCCTCGACGCAGCCGATCTTCAGGCCCTGACGGTGCTCGAGCGTGCGCACGAACTCCGACGCCTCCAGCAGGCTGTCGTGGGTGCCGGTGTCGAGCCAGGCAAAGCCCCGGCCCATGCGCTCGACCGACAGGTCTCCGGCTTCCAGATAGAGCCGGTTGATGTCGGTGATCTCCAGCTCGCCCCGCGCCGACGGCTTCAGGTCGCGGGCGAAGTCGACGACACGGTGATCGTACATATAGAGCCCGGTCACCGCCCAGTTGGAGCGGGGCTTTTCGGGCTTCTCCTCGATCGACACGGCCTTGCCGGTCGCGTCGAACTCGACGACGCCATAGCGCTGCGGGTCGTTGACGAAATAAGCGAAGACGCTGGCCCCGGTCTTCGAGCGCTCCTTGGCGCCCTGCAGGATGCGGCCCAAGCCCGCGCCGTAGAACAGGTTGTCGCCCAGCACCAGGATCGACGGCTCGCTGCCGACGAAGTCCGCGCCGATGCGATAGGCCTCGGCCAGGCCGTTCGGATTGGCCTGCTCGGCATAGGTGATGTTGATCCCCCACTTGGCGCCGTCGCCCAGCAGGCCCTCGAACAGCGGCAGGTCGCGCGGGGTCGAGATGATCAGCACGTCGCGCACGCCGGCCATCATCAGCACCGACAGCGGATAGTAGATCATGGGTTTGTCGAAGACCGGCAGCAGCTGCTTGCTGATCGCCATGGTCACGGGATGGAGGCGCGTGCCCGATCCGCCCGCGAGGATAATGCCCTTCATTACGTCTTCTTCTTCAGTCCTGACGGCGGAAACCTAGAGCGGAATTCACGACAACGTGAGCCCTTAGTTTCAGGGGTTGTGGTTTCAACGCGATGATTTCGAAGAAATTTTGACCGTTCGGCCTCAAACGTCGCCCTTGGCCAACAGATAGCGGTCCAGGGCTGTCGACCAGTCGACCATCGGGCGGCCGATCGCGGCGACCAGCTTGGCATTCGAGAGCGCGCTATAGGGCGGTCGGCGCGCCGGGGTCGGGAACTGGCTGGTCGGGATCGGAACGACCTCGGCCGCGACGCCGGCCTTCTCGATGATCGCCTGGGCGAAGTCGCACCAGCTGGCGACGCCGGAATTGACCACGTGGTAGTCGCCCGCCGGCGCCTTGGCCGCGATCAGGTCGAGGATGGCCTCGCCGGCGTCCCACGAGGCCGTCGGCGACATCATCTGGTCGGCGACGACGGTCAGGCGACCGCGCTCCTTGCCGAATTTCAGCATGGTCTCGACGAAGTTGCCGCCCTTGCCGCTGGCGCCGGCCACGCCGAACAGTGAGGCGACGCGGGCGACGATGACGTCGTCGTGCTCCAGCTTGGCGAGGTCCTCGCCCAGGGCCTTGGTCGCGCCATAGACATTGACAGGCGCGCGGCCGATCTCTTCGCTCAGCGGCTCGCGCTGGGCCTGGCCGCCATAGACATAGTCCGTCGACACCTGCACCAGCCGCGCGCCGCGCTCGGCGCAGGCCTTGGCCAGACGGCCGGCGAAGTGAGCGTTGATCGCGACAGCCGGAGCCGGGTCCTTCTCGCAATCATCAACCCGGGTGACAGCCACGCAGTTGATGGCGACGTCGAACTCAAGACCGGCGAAGCCGGCCGCCGGATCGGCGGCGTCGACCCGGGCGCGGGTCACGGATCTCAGGTCCAGGCCACGTTGGGCGGCGAGGCCGACCAGGTCCGAGCCCAGCTGGCCGTTGGCGCCGAAGAGGGCGATGCGCATCAGGCGGTCTTCAGCCCCAGGCGCTGGCCGGCGTAGCGCTCGCGCAGCGGCGCCCACCAGGCCTCGTTGTCGAGGTACCACTGGATGGTCTTGCGCAGGCCGGTGTCGAAGGTCTCCTGCGCCTGCCAGCCCAGCTCGGTCTCCAGCTTGCTGGCGTCGATGGCGTAGCGGGCGTCGTGGCCCGGACGGTCGGCGACAAAGGTGATCAAGTCGCGGCGGCGCTGGCCGGCGATCGGCCGCAGCGCATCGAGCACGTCGCAGATCGCCTCGACCACCTGGAGGTTGGTGCGCTCGTTGCGGCCGCCGACATTGTAGCTCTCGCCGGGGACACCCTTCGTGGCGATCAGGTGCAGGGCGCGGGCGTGGTCCTCGACGTGCAGCCAGTCGCGGACATTGTCGCCCTTGCCGTAGACCGGCAGCGGCTTGCCCTCCAGCGCGTTCAGCGTGACCAGCGGGATCAGCTTCTCGGGGAAGTGATAGGGTCCGTAATTGTTCGAGCAGTTGGAGACCACCACCGGCAGGCCGTAGGTATGACGCCAGGCGCGGGCCAGGTGGTCAGATGAGGCCTTCGACGCGGAATAGGGCGAGCGCGGATCGTAGGGCGTCGTTTCGCTGAACAGGCCCTCGGCGCCCAGGCTGCCGAACACTTCGTCGGTCGAGATGTGATGGAAGCGGAAGGCGTCCTTCTCGGCGCCCTCCAGGCCCTGCCAGTGCGCCAGCGCCGCCTGCAGCATCACATAGGTGCCGACGATGTTGGTCTGGACGAAGTCGCCGGGGCCGGTGATCGAGCGATCGACATGGCTCTCGGCGGCCAGGTGCATGACGACGTTGGGGCGGAAGGCCTTGATCGCGGCGGAGACAGCGGCCGCGTCAGCGACGTCGCCCTGCACGAACTGGTAGTCGGCCTTGCCCTCCAGTATGGCCAGGCTGGCCGGCGAGGCGGCATAGGTCAGCTTGTCGTAGTTGAGGATCGCGACGTCGTTCTGGCCGGCCAGATGGCGGCACACGGCCGAGCCGATGAAGCCCGACCCGCCGGTCACCATCACGCGAAGATTCTGCTGCGACATTCGCTGGTTAGCCCTGGGCCGTCGAAGAGGACGCTCCCGTACTCCAGTTTTTACTGGATGTGCAAGCTTGGAGCTCGGAAACGGCTTTAGCGGGCCTAGTCGGTGAACACCACCGTCTTGCGACCGTTGAGCAGAACCCGGTCCTCCAGGCGATAGCGCAGGGCGCGGGCCAGGACGCGGCGCTCGATGTCGCGGCCCTTGCGGACCAGGTCTTCCGGCGTGTCGCGGTGGCTGATGCGCTCGACGTCCTGCTCGATGATCGGACCCTCGTCGAGGTCGCCGGTCACATAGTGGGCCGAGGCGCCGATCAACTTCACGCCGCGCGCATGGGCCTGGTGATAGGGCTTGGCGCCCTTGAAGCCCGGCAGGAACGAGTGGTGGATGTTGATGCAGCGGCCCTGCAGCTTGGCCGACAGGCCGTCCGACAGCACCTGCATGTAGCGGGCGAGCACGACGATGTCGGTCTTGGTCTCCTGGATCAGCTTCCAAAGCTCGGCTTCCTGCTCGAACTTGGTCTCCTTGGTCACCGGCATGTGGTGGAAGGCCAGGCCCGACAGGTCGATGTGTTCGTAGGTCTGCGCCGGGTGGTTGGAGACCACGCCGACGATGTCCATCGGCAGCTCGCCGATCCGCCAGCGATAGACCAGGTCTGCCAGGCAGTGGTCGAACTTGCTGGCCAGCAGCAGCACGCGATAGCGCTCGGCGCGGTCGCGCAGGGTCCACTTCATCTTGAAGCCGTCGGCCAGCGTCCCGAACTCGGCCCGCAGCGCCGCGCGGTCGGCGCCATCGGCGTCGAACACCACGCGCATGAAGAACTGACCGGTCTCCTGGTCGTCGAACTGCTGGGCGTCGAGGATGTTGCAGCCGCGCTCGAACAGGAAGGCGGAGACCTTGGCGACGATGCCGCGCTGGTCGGGGCAGGAGAGGGTCAGGATCATGGTCCGCTCCCTCTAGAGAACAGCGTGACCGAAGAAAAGCGCCTGAACGCGGGAGGCGAGGCCGATTTTCCCGATCCCGCTGGAGTTTTCCTAAACCTGCGGCACGGCCATGCCCCGCTGGACAGCCGGACGCTCACCGACCGCCTGCAGCCAGGCCTCGACGGCGGGGACGCCTGGATCGCGGTCCGGCTCGGCCTTGGCCATGCCTTCGAGGATCGCCTTGGTCCACGCGTAGGTCGCGACATCGGCGATCGAGAAGTGCTCGCCGGCGATCCACGGATGGTCGTTCAGCCGCCGGTCCAGCACGCCCAGCAGACGCGTGACCTCCTCGCCGAAACGGTTGATCGCGGCGGGCACCTTCTCCTCGGCGCGCAGGGCGAAATAGCCGTACTGACCGCCCATGGGCCCAAGGCCGCCGACCTGCCAGAAGGTCCATTCCAGGGCGGCCCAGCGCTCGGGGCCTTCGGGCGCCAGCAGCTTGCCGGTCTTCTCGGCCAGATAGACCAGGATCGCGCCGCTCTCGAACACCTTCTGGGGACCGCCGGGCGCGTCGTGGTCGACGATGGCCGGGATCTTGTTGTTAGGCGAGATGGCCAGGAACTTCGGGTCGAACTGCTCGTCCTTGCCGATGTTCACTGGATGGACCCGATAGGGCAGGCCAACCTCCTCCAGCATGATCGAAGTCTTGCGGCCGTTGGGCGTGGTCCAGGTGTAGAGATCGATCATGGGGCGTCTCCTGCGGGCTTTCGGGGCAACAACGCCCAGGACCGCGATCTTGCTGCGCGCGGGTAGGCGACGCGGGGGGAAGCGGTCTAGGCTCCCCGTCATGGTTTCCTCATCCGAAGTCTTGTCTGAACTCGCCGTCGACATCCTGGCCAAGCTGGTGGCGTTCGACACCACCTCGCGCCGTTCGAACCTGGAGCTGATCCAGTGGGTCGAGGCCTATCTGGCCGATCTGGACGTGCCGACCCGCCGGGTGCCGAACGCCGATGGGACCAAGTCGAACCTGATGGCCACCATCGGCCCGGCGGTCGAAGGCGGAATTGTGCTGTCAGGCCATACCGATGTGGTGCCGGTCGACGGCCAGCCGTGGTCCAGCGATCCGTGGGTGCTGACCGAGCGGGATGGCCGCCTCTATGGCCGCGGCACGTGCGACATGAAGGGCTTCCTGGCGCTGGCCCTGGCCGCCGCGCCGGACCTGGCCAAGGCGACGTTGAGGAAGCCCGTCCACCTGGCCTTCTCGTATGACGAGGAGGTCGGCTGCCTGGGCGCGCCCGACATGATCGCGGTGATCGCCACCGACCTGCCCCGCCCGGCCCTCGTCGTGGTCGGCGAGCCCACCGACATGGTCGCCGTGCGCGGCCACAAGGGCATCGCCACCTTCATCGTCACCGTCACCGGCCGCGAGGCCCATTCCAGCCTCACCCACCTGGGCGTCTCGGCCAACACCATGGCGATCAAGCTGATGGCGATGCTGGTCGCGCTGGCGGAAAAGCTGGAGCGCGAGGCCGACCCCAGCTCACCGTTCACGCCCAAGGGCGCGACCCTGACCGTCGGCATGGTTCATGGCGGCACGGCCGGCAATATCCTGGCCCGCGAGTGCAAGTTCCTGTTCGACCTGCGCACGCCGGCCGGCCAGGACCCGATGGCGATCCTGGCCGAGTTCTTCGCCGCCGCCGAAGCGATGGACGCGGAGATCAAGGCCAAGGCCCCCGAAGGCGGCGTCAAGGTCGAGCGCCGCTCGCTGACCCCGGCCTTCGCGCCCGAGGAGGACGGCGTCGCCGAGACCTTCGCCCGCAAGCTGGCCGGCGACAACGGTCCGGCGCGGGTGGTGCCCTATGCGGCCGAAGCCGGACAGTTCCAGGGCGCGGGCTTCTCGACCGTGATCTGCGGCCCCGGCTCGATCGACCAGGCCCACCAGCCCGACGAATATGTCGAGATCAGCCAGATGCAGCGCGGCGCGGCGTTCATGCGCCGGCTGATCGAGGACCTTTCCAGCGTCGGATGACGAACCGGCGGCCGATGAAGGCGGCCGGGTCGATCGACATCACCCGCAGGATGGCGCCGGGCGAGGCCTTGCGCTTGGCCTGGATCGCGCGGCGATCGGCCAGCACCTGATCCAGGTCCTCGCGCTTCAGCGCCGCCTTGATGCCCCGGATCGCCGGCGCGACGTCGCCGCGCCGCCAATGCAGCAGCAAGAGCCCCGCCGTCACCGCCACGTGCAGCGGCAGGGTGACCGGGAACAGCCAGCCCGGCGTGTTCTTGACGAAGGTCCATACCCGGTTGCGCGAGCCGTGGAAAATCGAGAAGTCCGATCGCACGCCGGTGCTGGCCGAGCCGACATGGGCGACTTTGGCCTTCGGCAGCAACAAGGTCGGATAGTCATAGAGCCTCAGGCGATAGCCCAGGTCGACATCCTCGCAGTAGCAGAAGTAGCGCTCGTCGAAGCCGCCGACCGCGAGGAACAGGTCGCGATCGATCAGCATCGCCGCGCCGCAGGCCGAAAACACCTCGCCCTCGGGCAGGACCGCCGGTTCCTTGCGGCCATACCCGCCTCGGAACGGTATGCCCGCGCTGGTGACATTGTCGCCGGCCCCGTCCAGCAGGCCGGGCCGGTCGGCCGACAGCTGCAGCGAGGCGAAGCTCTTCACGGTCGGGTGGCGATCGACGCCGGCCATCAGCTCGGCAAGCCACTCGGGCTCGGCATAGGCGTCGGGGTTGAGCAAAACGAGCCAGCGGCCCTTGGCGCGGCGGGCCGCGAAGTTGTTGCCGGCCGCAAAACCCAGGTTCGCGCCGGCCTCGACGAAATCGACCCACGGATGGGCCTTGGCCGCCGCCTGCGGCGCGCCGTCGGTCGAGGCGTTGTCGATCAGGATCGTCTCGAAGTCGCGGAAGGTCTGGGCCGCAAGCCGTTCCAAACACGGCTCCAGGGTCGGACCGCTCTGGTAGGAGACGATGATCACGCTAACGAGCGGGCCGGGGTTGTTTTCAGTCGCTTCAGGCGGCATCGGTGGCCGGTTCGTTTCTCAAGGCAAATACGCGTCATGAAGATCACGCCGCTGGCGATCCCCGAAGTGCTGCTTATCACGCCCGCGCGCCATGGCGATGAGCGGGGCTGGTTTTCCGAGACCTTCCGCCAGTCGGCGCTGGAGGAGGCTGGATTTAAGGCCGCGTTCGTCCAGGACAACCACGTCCGCTCCACGACGCGCGGCATCCAGCGCGGCCTGCACTACCAGAAGCCGCCGCACGCCCAGGACAAGCTGCTGCGCTGCGTGGTCGGGTCGATCTTCGACGTCGCGGTCGACATCCGCAAAGGCTCGCCGACTTATGGCCAGTGGGTCGGGGCCGAGCTGTCGGCCGAGAACCGCCAGCAACTGCTGGTGCCCAAGGGCTTCGCGCACGGCTACGTCACCCTGACCGACGCCTGCGAGGTGCTCTACAAGGTCACCGACTACTACGCCCCGGCCGCCGAGGGCGCGGTGCGCTGGAGCGATCCGGCCATCGGCATCGGCTGGCCGGTGCCTGTGTCGGAGATCACTGCCAACGACCGCGACAACGCCGCCCCGCTGCTGAGCGAGATCGACTCGGCGTTCACCTACGAGGCCTGACCATGAGCTTCACCGACTTCTTCTGGACCTCGCACGAAGGCCTGCCGCTGCATGCCCGGGACTATGCTCCCGTCGGTGAAGCCACGAAGCTGCCGGTGATCTGCATCCACGGCCTGACCCGCAACGCCCGAGACTTCGAAGACCTGGCGCCGAAGATCGCCGCCACGGGCCGCCGCGTCCTGGCGGTCGACGTGCGCGGCAGAGGACTCTCCGCCAAAGACCCGAACCCGATGAACTACCACCCGGGGACCTACGCCGCCGACGTGCTGTCGTTGCTGGCCGCGGCCGGGATCGAGCAGGCGGTGTTCGTCGGCACCAGCATGGGCGGGCTGATCACTATGGTGCTGACCTCGCTGAAGCCGCAGGCGATCGCGGCGGCGGTGCTGAACGACGTCGGCCCCGAGCTGTCGCCCGTCGGCCTGGCTCGCATCGCCGGCTATACCGGTATAGCCAGCCGCTTCGAGACCTGGGACGCGGCCGTCGCCTACGCCAAGGCGATCAATGAGGCCGCCTTCTCGGCGTACGGCCCTGAGGACTGGGACACCTTCGCCCGCCGGCTGTTCGACGAGGCCGACGGCGCGTTCGTCCTGGCCTACGACCCCGACATCTCGGCCCCGATCAAGGCCGCCGCCGCGGCCGCCGCGAAGTCCCAGGCCGAAGGCGGCGCAGCGTTGGCCCCGCCGGACATGTATCCGCTGTTCCGGGCGCTGGCGAAGGACCGTCCGCTGCTGCTGGTGCGTGGCGGGATTTCGGACCTGATCGACCCTGCCATCACCGAGCGCATGCAGGCCGCCGCGCCCCATATGGCCTATGCCGAGGTCCCCGGCGTCGGCCACGCGCCGATGCTGACCGAACCCGAAGCGTGGGCGGCGATAGAAAACCTGCTGGAGACCGCGCCCTAAAGGGGTGTGCCCGGACAGTGCGGCCGTGTTAGAGCCCCGGCGAGTTCTCGTGCTGGAGCACCCATGACCCTCGACCTCGCCCCCATCCAAGCCGCCGCCGGCCGCCTGAAGGGTCAGATCGAGCGCACGCCGTGCCGCCACTCCAAGACGCTGTCGAAGATTACCGGCGCCGAAGTCTGGGTGAAGTTCGAGAACCTGCAGTTCACCGCCGCCTACAAGGAGCGCGGCGCGCTGAACAAGCTGATGCTGCTGTCGGAGGCCGAGAAGGCCAAGGGCGTCATCGCCGCCAGCGCCGGCAACCACGCTCAAGGGCTCGCCTATCACGGCGCCCGGCTCGGCGTGCCCGTCACCATCGTCATGCCCAAGACCACGCCCTTCGTGAAGGTGCAGCACACTCGCGACTTCGGCGCGACCGTGATCATCGAGGGCGAGACCTATGACGACGCCAACGCCCATGCGCGCAAGCTGCGCGAAGAGCAGGGCCTGACCTTCGTCCACCCGTTCGACGACTACGACATCATGGCCGGCCAAGGCACGATCGCCCTGGAAATGCTGGAGGACGTGCCCGACCTGGAGATGCTGCCCGTGCCGATCGGCGGCGGCGGCCTGATCAGCGGCGTGGCCACGGCGGCCAAGGCGCTGAAGGGCGACATCCACATCATCGGCTGCGAGCCGGCCATGTACCCGTCGTTCACCGCCAAGATGCGCGGCGTCGCGGCCCATTGCGGCGGCCAGACCATCGCCGAGGGCGTGGCGGTCAAGCAGGTCGGCGACCTGACCTATGGCGTCACCCGCCCGCTGATCGACGACGTGCTGCTGCTGGAAGAGCCGCATATCGAGCAGGCGGTGGCCCTCTACTGCAATGTCGAGAAGACCATCGCCGAGGGCGCCGGCGCGGCCTCGCTGGCGGCGCTGCTGGCCTATCCGGAACGCTTCCGCGGCAAGAAGTGCGGCCTGATCCTGTGCGGCGGCAATATCGACACGCGCCTGCTGGCCTCGGTGCTGACCCGCGAACTGGTCCGCGCCCAGCGTCTGATCAGCCTGCGGATCATCGGCGACGACCGCCCGGGCCTGCTGTCGACGGTGGCCCACGAGATCGGCGCGATGGGCGCCAACATCATCGAGGTCAACCACAACCGCCTGGCCCTGGACGTCCCGGCCAAGGGCGCGGAGTTCGACATCACCATCGAAACCCGCGACGCCCAGCACACCCAGGACGTCATGAACGCCCTGCGCGAGAAGGGTTACCCGCCGCGGGTGGTCTAAGACCTACTCTTTAGGCTTGCCCGGACCCAGGCGGTTCACGCCCAGCAGCTCGATCCTGAAGATCATCACGCTGTTGGCCGGGATCGGACCCTTGTCCTGCGCGCCATAGCCCAGGGCCGGCGGCACATAGAGGATCCACTCGTCGCCAGCCTTCATGCGCTGCAGGGCGATGACCCAGGCCGGCACCAGGCCGTCCAGCGGGAACACCGCCGGCACGCCGCGCTCGTAGCTCGAGTCAAACACCGTGCCGTCCAGCAGCTTGCCTTCGTAGTGGACCTTGACCTCGTCGGCCTTGGTCGGGTGCATGCCGCCGTTCGCCCCCTCGCGCACCACCTTGTACTGCAGGCCCTCGGGCAGGGTGACGACGCCCGGTTCCTTGGCGTTCTTGGCCATGAATTCGTCGGCGACGGTGAGGTTCTCCTGCGCCTTCTTGCTGGGTCCGCAGGCGG
>JAEXJH010000654.1 GCA_023445955.1 Pseudomonadota bacterium | reverse complement strand
CTCCCACCGCTTCGCGGCGGGCCCCGCCCTCTCCCACGGGAGAGGGTGAAATAGGATTGGTCTGACAAGTCGCTTGCCGTCCCTACATGTTAGCGCTACCAGATAACAGACCAACGAGCGCCGCCGTGTCGGCAGCTTTGAGACGCTCGGACAAAGGGGAGACGACGCCGTGGGCGTGAGTGAATTCCTTCCGGAAGACTGGGAAGACGCGACCCTGCTGGGCCGCATCGACTTCGGCGATGGCCCGACGCCCGTGCTGGTGCGCGGCGGCCGCGTCGAGGATGTCTCGAAGATCGCCCCCACCGTCGCCGACCTGATGAACACCTACGGCCCCGGCGTCGCGATCCCGCGCGGCGAGGACAAGGGGCCGCTGGAAATCCTCGACATCCGCCCCGTGTGGGAAGACGAAAGCGGCGCGGCGGCCGTGAAGCTGTTGGCGCCCGTCGACCTGCAATGCCTGAAGGCCGCCGGCGTGACCTTCGCCGTCTCGACCCTGGAGCGGGTGATCGAGGAGCGCGCGCGGGGCGACGCCGCCGCCGCCCTGCAGATCCGCGAGCAGCTGTCGGCCAGCATGGGCGGCGACCTCAAGAGCGTGGACCCCGGTTCGGAAGGCGCGGCGCGCCTGAAGCAGACCCTCATCAAAGACGGCCTGTGGTCGCAGTATCTGGAAGTCGCCATCGGCCCCGACGCCGAGATCTTCACCAAGGGCCCGACGCTGTCGTCGATGGGCTGGGGCGACCAGGTCGGCGTCCGCAGCGACAGCCACTGGAACAATCCGGAGCCGGAAGTCGTGCTGCTGTGCGACGGCTCGGGCCAGATCCGCGGCGCCTCGCTGGGCAACGACGTCAACCTGCGCGACTTCGAAGGTCGCAGCGCCCTGCTCCTCAGCAAGGCCAAGGACAACAACGCCAGTTGCGCGATCGGCCCGTTCTTCCGCCTGTTCGACGACGCCTTCTCGCTCGATGACGTCCGATCGGCCGAGGTCGAGCTGAAGATCACCGGACGTGACAACTTCGTGCTCGACGGCAAGTCGAACATGAGCCTGATCAGCCGCGATCCCGCCGCGCTGGCCGGCCAGGCCCACGGCAAACAGCACCAGTATCCGGACGGCTTCGCGCTGTTCCTGGGCACCATGTTCGCGCCGATCCAGGACCGCGACACGCCCGGCCAGGGCTTCACCCACAAGGTCGGCGACCGGGTGCGCGTCTCGACCCCGAAGCTGGGCGTGCTGGAGAACGAGGTCACCACCTGCGACCTGGCCAAGCCGTGGACGTTCGGCCTCTCGGCCCTGATCCGCAACCTGGCCGGCCGCGGCCTGCTCTGAGGACTGAAGCGATGACCGACACCCTGCGCCACTATATCGGCGGCGAGCGCGTCGCCGCCGACGCCCCGGCCGAGAGCACCAACCCGTCCAACACCAACGACGTCGTGGCCAAGGTGCCGATGGGCGGCCAGGCCGAGGTCGACGCCGCCGTCGACGCGGCCAAGAAGGCTTTCCCGAGCTGGTCGGAAGCCTCGCCGGAAGTCCGCTCGGACCTGCTGGACAAGGTCGGCTCGACCATCATCGCCCGCAGCGCCGACATCGGCCGCCTGCTGGCCCGCGAAGAAGGCAAGACGGTCGCCGAAGGCGTCGGCGAGACCGTCCGCGCCGGCCGCATCTTCAAGTACTTTGCTGGTGAAGCGCTTCGCCGCCACGGCCAGAACCTGGAAAGCACCCGTCCGGGCGTTGAAGTGCAGACCTACCGCCAGGCCGTCGGCGTCTTCGGCCTGGTGACCCCCTGGAACTTCCCGATCGCCATCCCGGCCTGGAAGGCCGCGCCCGCCCTGGCCTTCGGCAACACCGTGGTGATCAAGCCGGCCGGCCCGACCCCGGCCACGGCCAACGTGCTGGCCGACATCATGGTCGAGTGCGGCGCCCCGGCGGGCGTCTTCAACATGCTGTTCGGCCGCGGCTCGATGGGCGATGCTTTGGTCAAGCACAAGGACGTCGACGGCGTCTCGTTCACCGGCTCGCAGGGCGTCGGCGCCCAGGTCGCGGCCGCCGCCGTGGCTCGCCAGGCTCGCGTGCAGCTGGAGATGGGCGGCAAGAACCCGCTGATCATCCTGGACGACGCCGATCTGGAGCGCGCCGTCGCCATCGCCCTGGACGGCTCGTTCTACGCCACCGGCCAGCGCTGCACCGCCAGCTCGCGCCTGATCGTCCAGGATGGCATCCACGACAAGTTCGTGGCCCTGCTGGCCGAGAAGGTCGCCGCCCTGCGCGTCGGCGACGCTCTGGACCCCAACACCCAGATCGGCCCGGCCGTCTCCGAAGACCAGATGGAGACGAGCTACAAGTACATCGACATCGCGACGTCGGAAGGCGGCCGCATCGTCACCGGCGGCGATCGCCTGAAGCTCGACAATCCGGGCTGGTACGTGCAGCCGACCCTGATCGCCGATACCCAGGCCGGCATGCGGATCAACAACGAGGAGGTCTTCGGCCCCGTCGCCTCGACCATCCGCGTCGGGTCGTACGAAGAGGCGCTGGAGATCGCCAACGGAGTCGAGTTCGGCCTGTCGGCCGGCATCGCCACGACCTCGCTGAAATATGCTCGCCACTTCCAGCGCCACGCCAAAGCCGGCATGACCATGGTCAACCTGGCCACGGCCGGCGTCGACTACCACGTGCCGTTCGGCGGCACGAAGAGCAGCTCGTACGGCGCGCGCGAACAGGGCTTCGCCGCGGTCGAGTTCTTCACCCAGACCAAAACCTCCTACTCGTGGTCCTAAGCAGCATGTCCTCAGCCATCTATCCCAGCCTGAAGGGCAAGCGCGTCGTCATCACGGGCGGCGGCTCGGGCATCGGGGCTGGCCTCGTCGCCGGCTTCGTGCGCCAGGGCGCCGAGGTGATCTTCCTCGACATCGTCGATGAGGACTCCAAGGCCCTGGTGGCGCAGCTGTCGGACGGCGCGGCGATCGCGCCGGTCTACAAGCGCTGCGACCTGATGGATCTGGCGGCCCTGAAGGCGGTGTTCGCGGAGATCGGCGACGTCGACGTTCTCGTGAACAACGCCGGCAATGACGACCGCCACACCCTGGCCGATCTGACCCCTGAATACTGGGACAACCGCATCGGCGTGAACCTGCGCCACATGGTGTTCGCGGCCCAGGCCGTGGCGCCCGGCATGGCCAAGCGGGGCGGCGGGGCGATCATCAATTTCGGCTCGATCAGCTGGCATCTGGGGCTGGAGGACCTGGTCCTCTACGAGACCGCCAAGGCCGGCATCGAGGGCATGACCCGCGCCCTTGCCCGGGAGCTCGGCCCCGACGACATCCGCGTCACCTGCGTGGTGCCGGGCAACGTCAAGACCAAGCGCCAAGAGAAGTGGTACACGCCCGAAGGCGAGGCCGAGATCGTC
>JAEXJH010000653.1 GCA_023445955.1 Pseudomonadota bacterium | reverse complement strand
CCACGCAGAAGGTGCAGAACTTGTCGCAGCCTTCCTGCACGGTCAGGAACGCGGTGACCCCGGTCACGTGGCGCTCGGCCGGCAGGGCGTCGAACTTCTCGTCGGCGGCGAAGTCGGCGGCAAGGCGCTCGCCGGTCGCCCGGTGGGCGCGGGCGATCAGCTCGGGCAGCTGGTGATAGGCCTGGGGACCGACGACCAGATCGACCGCCTTCTGGCGATGCATGATCTCCTTGCCCTCGGCCTGGGCCACGCAGCCGGCCACGGCGATGGTCATGCGACCACCGTCCTGCGCCTTCCGGTCCTTCATCTGCTTGATGTAGCCGAGTTCGGAATAGACCTTCTCGGTCGCCTTCTCGCGGATGTGGCAGGTGTTCAGCACCACCAGGTCGGCGCCTTCCGGCTCATCGACGACGCCATAGCCCAGCGGGCGCAGGACATCGGCCATGCGCTCGCTGTCATAGACGTTCATCTGACAGCCGTAGGTCTTGATATAGAGGCGCTTTTGCGGGGTCTCGCTCATGCGCGAGGTTATGGGGTCACGCGGCCGCTGGCGCAAGTTCGCCAGGGCCACACCCAGGCCCGCTTAGTCCTCCAGCGGCACGCCGTAGAGCTCGAGCCGGTGGTCGATCAGCTTGTAGCCCAGCTTGCGAGCGATCGCGTGCTGCAGGGCCTCGATCTCCTCGTCCACGAACTCGACGACCTTGCCGGTCTTCATGTCGATCAGGTGGTCGTGGTGGTGATCGGGGGTCTCTTCGTAGCGCGAGCGGCCGTCACGGAAGTCGTGGCGCTCGATGATGCCGCTTTCCTCGAACAGACGCACGGTGCGGTACACTGTGGCGATCGAGATGTGCGGATCGATGGCGTGGGCCCGGCGGTGCAGCTCCTCGACGTCCGGATGGTCGTCGGCCGACGACAGCACGCGCGCGATCACGCGGCGCTGGTCGGTCATGCGCATGCCCTTTTCGATACAGGCCTTTTCGAGTCGATCCACGGCGGAGCTCCGTCTTGAGTCGCGGGCAAGATAGGGGGTCGGTCGCTAACTGTTAAGCGCTCGCCGCATGACAAGCGCGTCCTTGGCCCCATCTGGATGGGGATAATAGCCTTTCCGCAGGCCGACCTTGGCGAAACCGGTCGCCTCATAGAGCGCGATGGCGGCCAGATTGTCGGCGGCGACCTCCAGGAACATCGCCTCGGACCGGGTTTCGGCGGCGATCCCGGCGGCGATTTCCACCAGCGCCGCGCCCCAGCCGCGCCGGCGGGCGGCGGGATCGACGGCGATGGTCAGGATCTCGGCCTCGCCGGCGATCGAGCGGCACAGGATGAAGCCCTTAGCTTCGGCCGGCTCGCCCGCTTCGCCCAAGACCGCAAAAGCGCCTGGCGATTTCAGCAGGTCGTCGAACTCCAGCGCCGTCCAGGGCCGGGGGAAGGCTTTGTCGTGCAGGTCGGCCAGATCGAACGCGGCTTCGGAGCCCACGGGACGCAGGTTCATGCGGCGGGCAACGTCGCATAGGGCGCGCGCAGATACAGCGGCCGAGGCGAATGGGCAGGGGCCGGCTTCTTGGCGGCCAGGCGGGCGACCGAGACCGGATCCGGTGCGGCCGGGGTCAGAACGGCGACGCCGCTTAGCGTGTCGGCCAGCAAGGGCGCGCCCGAACCGACCAGGGTTGCCGGACCGCCGGAATAGAGCTCGGCCAGACGGGCGGCCGCTTCGCCCAAGCCCAGGGCGTCCGGCGCCATCAGCGAGACGCCGTCGGCGAAGACCTGGATGTAGACCTGGTCCATTCGCGCATCGAGCACGGCGGCGACGAAGCCCTTTTGGCCGAACGCCAGGCTCTCCAGCGTGTTGACCCCGACGCAGGGGATCGACAGCGCCGTGGCCAGGCCCTTGGCGAAGGCCAGGCCCACGCGCAGGCCGGTGAACGAGCCGGGGCCCACCGTGACGCCGATGCGGGTCAGGTCGCCGAACGCCACGCCGGCCTCGGCGGCGGCTTCACGGGCGATGATCCCGATCCGCTCCTGGTGGCCGCGGGTCATGGGCTCGCTCTTCGCGGCCAGCACGCGCTCGCCGTCCAGCACGGCGACCGAGCTGGCGCCGAGGCAGGTGTCGATCGACAGGATCATGGATCAGCCGGCGCCGACGACCGCGCCTTCGGTCGGACGCCAGACGAACTCGTTGAGCTGCCCCTTGGCCTTCAGGATGGCCTCGGACGGCACGGCCTTGCCGGTATAGCCCGGGACGCCGAACACGTAGGAGACATTGGGCGCTTCAGGGCGGACGCAGATCGTCATGTTGATTTCGCGGCCCTCGCCGGCGCGGCATTGGTCGACGGTGAAGCCGAGGCCGGCCCACTTGGCCAGCAGCTGCTCGTCCTTGGGGCCGCGGGCGTCGCCGGCGTTGACCCGCACATAGGCGATCTCGGCGTCGTCGGTCTTGCCGATCTCGGCCAGCGGGACGTTGTCCTGCTCGACATTGATGATCGGCTGGGCCGGACCTTCGCCGAAGTGCAGGAAGGCCTGCTCGACCTTGGCCTTGGGGAACAAGACCTTCAGCGTGTTGAGGTCGAAGGCCACCGAGCTGTTGATCGGGCCGACGCCGTCATTGCTGATCTTCAGCGGACCGCCGGCATAGGGCGCGATGGCGACGCGGACGGGGGCCTTGGTCCCGGCCTCGGCGGCGGGGGCCGTGGCGGTTTCGTCCTTCTTCGCCGGCCCACAGGCGGCGAGCAGCACGAGCGGCAGAGCGAGGAGAGTGTGGCGGAGGGTCATGCGGGCTTTGTAGCTCGCCCCCTCCGCCGTCACCAGATCAGAGAATCTTCGCCGCCTCATCGAAGGTCAGGCGCGGGTTGCGCGGGAACAGCCCCTCGTCCGTGCCGTGGCCGATCGAGGTGATGAAGTTGCTCTTGATGTTAGTGCCCGCGAAGAACTCGGCGTCGACGCCGGCGTTGTCGAAGCCCGACATCGGGCCGGCGTCCAGGCCCAGGGCCCGCGCCGCCAGGATGAAATAGCCGCCCTGCAGCGAGCTGTTGCGCAGAGCGCCCCACTCGCGGGCCGTCATGTCGCTGAACCAGTCCTTGGCGCCCGGCGCGTGCGGGAACAGCTTGGGCAGGGTTTCGGGGAAGTCGAGGTCGTAGCCGACGATCACTGTGACGGGCGCTTGCAGGATCTTCGGCGCGTTCGAGCCCGAAGCGTGCTTGGCCAGGCGCTCCTTGGCCTCTTGCGAGGTCAGGAAATAGAAGCGGGCCGGGCTGGCGTTGGCCGCTGTCGGGCCGAATTTCACCAGCTCGTACAGCGCGTGCAGCGTCTCTTCCGGCAGCGGGGTCGGATCCCAGCCGTTGCGGGTGCGGGCTTCGGTGAACAGCTGGGCGAGCGCGGCGTCTTCGATCTTGGCCATGGCCGATCCTTCGATCTGTAACTAGTCAGGTTACGATATAGCCAGGCCGGCGAAGGGATCAAGCCTTAGAGCGTCTGCTCGACGCGGGTCACTTCCGGCACATAGTGCTTGAGCATGTTCTCGACGCCCGATTTCAGGGTCGCCGACGAGGACGGGCAGCCCGAGCAGGCGCCGCGCATGTGCAGCCACACCACGCCGGTCTGCGGCTCGAAGCGCGAGAAGACGATGTCGCCGCCGTCCTGGGCCACGGCCGGACGGATGCGGGTGTCGAGCAGCTCCTTGATCTCGGCGACGATCTGGGCGGTGTCCTCGTCATAGACGCCGTCTTCGTCGTGACCGCCATCCGCGATCGGCGACGCGTCCAGCAACACCGGTCGGCCGCTGGTGAAGTGGTCCATGATGGCCGCCAGGATCGGCGCCTTCAGGTGCGGCCACTGGGCGTCCTCGCCCTTGGTCACGGTCAGGAAGTCGGGACCGAAGAACACCCGCGTGACGTCGCCCAAGTCGAACAGCGCCTTGGCCAGCGGCGAGGCGTCGCCCTCTTCCGGCGTGCGGAATTCCCGAGCGCCCTCGCCCAGCACTTCGCGGCCGGGCAGGAACTTCAGGACCTCAGGGTTCGGGGTGGTTTCGGTCTGGATGAACATGGCCGACAGATGGACCTCGCGGCCTCGTGACGCAAGTCCGGCCCGCTGCGGCATTTTAAAAGTGACACCGGCGTCATTTTCTGTCGTCATGGCGGCATAACAATGATCCGCCGGGAGGATCCGAAGATGAGCGATGGTTCGATCGACCTGAAAGAGGCCGCGCGCGCGAAGGCCTATTCGATCCCTCTCGAGGACTATCACGTGGCCGATCCGGACCTGTTCCAGGCCGACGCCATGTGGCCCTACTTCGAACGCCTGCGAAAAGAGGACCCCGTCCACTGGTCGAAGGGCAATGAGGAGATCGGGCCGTACTGGTCGATCACCCGCTACAACGACATCATGACCGTCGACACGACCCACCAGGTCTTCTCGTCGGACGCCCACTTGGGCGGCATCACCATCCGTGACTTCGACGAGGACTTCGTCCTGCCGATGTTCATCGCCATGGACCAGCCCAAGCACGACATCCAGCGCAAGACGGTCAGCCCGATCGTCTCGCCGCAGAACCTGGGCCGTCTCGAAGGCATCATCCGCGAGCGGGTCTGCCAGATCCTGGACACGTTGCCGATCGACGAGCCGTTCGACTGGGTCGACAAGGTCTCGATCGAGCTGACCACCCAGATGCTGGCCACCCTGTTCGACTTCCCCTGGGAAGAGCGCCGCAAGCTGACCCGCTGGTCGGACGTCGCCACCGCCTCGCCCGAGAGCGGCATCGTCGAGAGCGAGGAGCAGCGCCGCACAGAGCTGCTGGAGTGCCTGGGGTACTTCACCAACCTGTGGAACGAGCGGGTCAACCAGACCGAGCCCGGCAGCGACCTGATCTCGATGCTGGCCCACGGCGAGGCCACCCGCGACATGCCGCCGATGGAGTATCTGGGCAACGTCATCCTGCTGATCGTCGGCGGCAATGACACGACCCGCAACTCGCTAACCGGCGGCCTCTACGCCCTGAGCAAGAACCCGCAGGAAGAAGCCAAGCTGCGCGCCGACCCCAGCCTGATCCCGAACATGGTCTCGGAGATCATCCGCTGGCAGACCCCGCTGGCCCACATGCGCCGCACGGCGCTGGAGGACTACGAGCTGGCCGGCAAGACCATCAAGAAGGGCGACAAGGTCGTCATGTGGTACGTCTCGGGCAACCGCGACGACACGGTCATCGAGAACGCCGACGCCTTCATCATCGACCGCCCCCAGGCCCGCCGCCACCTGTCGTTCGGCTTCGGCATCCACCGCTGCGTGGGCAACCGCCTGGCCGAGATGCAGCTGAAGATCGTCTGGGAAGAGGTGCTCAAGCGCTTCCCGAAGATCGAGGTTCTGGAAGAACCCAAGCGCGTCCACTCGACCTTCGTGAAGGGCTACGAGCGGATGATGGTGCGGATCCCCGAGCGGACCTAAGCCAACTCCTCGATCTCCGCGTCCGTCAGGTCGCCCGGCACCACGGTGACGGGCAGCTTGCGGCCGGCGAAGCCGACGCCCTCCTTGGCGATGGCGGAGATCAGCGGGCCGGGGCCACGCCCGGCCGTCGACGTCGCCAGGATCAGGATCTTGATGGCCGGATCGGCGGCGATGACCTGCTTCAGCGCGGTCCGGACGCTGTCGGCATGCTTTATGATGAACTCGGGCGGCAGGCCGGTGGCCGCCACGACCTGAGCGGCGAGGCTCTGCAGCAGGGCCTCGGCCTCCTCGCGCTCCTGGCGCTCGATCTCCTCGCGCACGCCGCTCCAGTGTTCGAACTCGGCGGGCGAGATCACCTTCAGCAGCGCCACGTGACCGTTGGTCGAGCGGGCCCGGCGGCAGGCGTATTTCAGGGCCGCGGCGAACTCCGGCGTGTCGTCGGCGATGACGAGGAACTTGCGGCGACTAGGAGAAGCGGCGTCGGTCATGGCCTGACAAGACGCCGCTTCATTCCAGACCTCAAGCCCCCCAGAAGCCGACCAGCTTCTTGACCTCGGCCAGGGTCGGGGCGGCGGCCTCGGAGGCCTTGGCCGCGCCCTTGGCCAGGATGGCGTCCAGCACCGCCGGATCGCCCAGCAGGCCGCGCATCTTGTCGCCGACCGGAGCCAGCTTCTCGACCGCCAGGTCCGCCAGGTCCGGCTTGAAGGCGCCAAAGCCCTTGCCGGCGTAGTCGGCCAGCACTTCGGCCTTGGTGCGGCCCGACAGCGCAGCGAAGATGCCGACCAGGTTGTCGGCCTCGGCGCGGCCGGTCAGCTCTTCCAGGGTCTCGGGCAGCGGCTCCGGATCGGTGCGGGCCTTCTTGATCTTGGCGGCGATGGTGTCGGCGTCGTCGGTCAGGTTGATGCGCGAATTGTCCGACGGATCGGACTTGCTCATCTTGGCCGCGCCGTCACGCAAGGACATGACCCGCGCTCCAGGCCCCTGGATCAGCGGATCGGGCTGCGGGAAGAAGCCTGGCGCGCCGAAGTCGTGGTTGAACTTCTGGGCGATGTCGCGGGTCAGCTCCAGGTGCTGCTTCTGGTCCTCGCCGACCGGCACGTGGGTGGCCTTGTAGACCAGGATGTCGGCCGCCTGCAGCACCGGGTAGGTGTAGAGGCCCACCGAGCTGCGCTCCTTGTGCTTGCCGCTCTTCTCCTTGAACTGGGTCATGCGGTCCAGCCAGCCCAGGCGGGCGACGCACTGGAAGATCCAGGCCAGCTCGGCGTGCTCGCGCACCGCCGCCTGCGGGAAGATCGTCGCCTTGTCCGGGTCCAGGCCCGAGGCGATGTAGGCGGCGGCGATCTCGCGCGTCTGCTGGGCCAGCAGCGCCGGGTCCTGCCAGACGGTGATGGCGTGCAGGTCGGCCACGAAGATGAAGGTGTCGATCTCGTGCTGCAGGCGCGAGAACTTCACCAGCGCGCCCAGATAGTTGCCCAGGTGCAGGGCGCCCGAGGGCTGGACGCCCGAGAGCACGCGGGACGGACCCGTATAGGCGGCGGGGGTTTGGGTGGCGGGAGCTTGGTCGGTCATGCCTTCAGCCTTGGCTGTCGAAATCGAGGAAGTGGAAGCGGGTCATCAAGCCTTGCCCCGCCGCAGGGCCGCCTTCAGCTCGGCCGGCTTGACGCCGCCGAACAGGAACAGCAGCGGCGGATAGAGCGCCGCGCCGGCCAGGCAGGTGATGGCCAGGGCGAATTCCTTGGCCCCCAGCGCATGTCCATGCAGGCCGATCGCCCGAAGCGGCGCCTCGATCAGCTCGCGATAGTGCGAGGCGGCCGCCAAAGCCAGGCCCATGCCCAGGCTGGCGAGCAGGATGCGGGCCAGGCGCGACCAGGTGTCGAGCGAGGGGCCGTATTCCTTCTTGGCCTTCAGGCCCCAGGCCATCTGGCCGACATTGATCCACGAGGCGATGGCCGTCGCCGCCGCGATGCCGCGCACGCCGACCAACTGGAACAGCGCCACGCCGAAGGCGATGTTCACGGCCACCGAGATCAGCGCGTAGCGCATCGGGCTCTTGGTGTCGCCGCGCGCGAAGAAGGCCCGCGAATAGAGCTGCTGCAGCACGAAGGCCGGGGTGCCCAGGCCGTAGAAGAACAGCGCCGCCGCCGTCTGGCTGGCGTCGAAGGCGGTGAACTCGCCGCGGGTATAGAGGCCGTCCGACAGGAAGCCGGGCATGGCGATCAGGGCCGCCGCCGCCGGCAGGGTCAGCGCCATGGCCAGCGTGACGCCCTGGTCCATGGCGCTCTGGGCGTCCTCGCGATCGCCCGAGTGCACGGCGCGCGACAGGCGCGGCAGCAAGGCGACGCCGATGGCCACGCCCACCAGGCCCAAGGGCAGCTGGTAGAGGCGATCGGCCGTGGCCAGCCAGGGCCGGCCGCCCGGCACGTGGCTGGCCTGGTTGCCGGAGATGAAGATGTTGACCTGGGTGGCGCTGGCCGCCAGCGCCCCCGGGATGGCCTTGCCGATCAGTTCGCGTACTTCGGGGGTGAGGCGCGGCAGCCGCCAGTGGACCTGGGCGCCGGACTTGTTGACGCCCCAGGTCAGCAGCGCCGCCTGCGCCACGC
>JAEXJH010000652.1 GCA_023445955.1 Pseudomonadota bacterium | reverse complement strand
CCAGAAGGTCGAGCCGCGCGACACGACGCTGTCCACGCCGATCCGCCCGTCCATCAGGTCGACCAGCGCCTTGCAGATCGCCAGCCCCAGGCCCGCGCCGCCGAAGATGCGACGGATCGAGCCGTCGGCCTGGTAGAAGCGCTGGAACAGGCGCGGAAGGTGCTCTGGCGAGACGCCGATGCCGGTGTCGGCGATCTCGAAGCGAAGGGTCTGGCTGTCGGCCGAGAGGCGCGCGACGATCCCGCCGGCCGGGGTGAACTTCACGGCGTTGTTCAAGAGGTTCAGCAGCACCTGGCGCAGGCGGCTTTCGTCCAGCGCGTGGACGGCGGCTTCGTCGGTCTCGATCTCGACGGTCAGGCTCAGGCCCTTGGCGGCGGCTTCTGGCGCGACGATCTCGGCTGCCTGACGGAGGAGGGCCGCGGGCGAGACCGGGGTGGGGTTCAGCTGCAGGCGGCCGGCCTCCAGCCGCGAGAAGTCCAGGATGTCGTCGACCAGGGTGATCAGATTGTCGCCGGCCCCGGCGATCAGGTCGATCTTGCGACGGCCCTCGGGGCTCAGCGGCTCGGTGGCGCCCAAGAGGTCGGCGAAGCCCAGGATGCTGTTCAACGGCGTGCGGATCTCGTGGCTCATGGTGGCCAGGAATTCGCTCTTGGCCTGGCTGGCGGCCTGGGCGCGGGCGCGGGCGGCGCGGGCGGCGGCGTTGCGGCGAGACATCAGCGCCTTCAGCCGGTCCTCGCGGTGCAGTGACAGGGCGGCGGCCAGGCAGGTCAGGAACAGCGCGGTGACGAAGGCCTGGACCAGGCGGATGCGCTCGGGCTGGCTCCAGCCCAGCGTGAAGACGGCGTCGTTGCGCAAAAGGATGGTCAGCGGCGCGCCGACGATCATCGCGATGGCCGCGCTCCAGGCCGCGCCGCGGGGACCCAACTGGAAGGCCGCCAGCATCGCCGCCGGGAAGATCAGGAACGGCATTGGCGGGCCGCTGCGGGCGAAGGCGAAGGCCGTGCAGGCGACGACCAGCAGATAGAGCCCGATCTGGACATGAAGGGGACGCAGGCGCGGGTCTCCGGCGCGACGCGGTTCCAGGATCACCAAGGTGGCCGGCAGGGTGATGGCCATGCCCAGCGAGGTGCACAGCGCCCAGTCGCGGAAGAACGGCCAGAAGGTCTGGTTCAGCAGGATGCTGGTCAGGCCCGCGCCGATGAAGGCGATGCCGATCGTGATCGGCAGGATCGTCGCGATCAGGATCAACGCCTGGCGCACGCTTCTCAGGGCCGCGCGACCCCGGGTGATGCGAGCGGTGATGATCGAGATCAGCAGGACCTCGGCGCAGTCGGTCAGGCCGTAGATCGCCACCAGCGACCAGGGATCGCCAGCCAGGCGATGGCTGACGACGATGGTGACGACGCTAATGGCCCACAGAATGGCCTGGCGGCCGGGCGACAGGCGAAGCAGGCCGGCGGCGACGAGCGCGTTCACGGGCCACAGGGCCGGCATGCCCTGGGCGTCGCGCGTCAGGTGGTCGCTGAAGAAGAAGAAGGCGACATAGGCCAGGGCCAGGCCGACCAGCATCTGGTTCTGCCGGCCGTCGTCCTGGTCGGCGGCGTGCGCCGCGCCTATCGTCAAAGCCATGTGCCGCCTGCCCCAAGCCGCCCCTGGCGACGAACCAAGGGCGTTCACGGGGTTAAGGCAAGCGACCGGAGGTCAGCATGCGACATTGCGACGCACGCAGAGCGATAGCGCGCCTCAGCCGGCCAGGTTTTCTTTCTTTTCTTCCAGCTCCAGCCACTCCAGCTCGGCCTGCTCCAGGTCGGCGCGGGCCTTGTCGAGGGCCTTCATCGTCTTATCGAAGGCTGCGGGATCGCGGCTGTAGAGGTTCGGATCGGCCAGGGTTTTCTCGAAGCCGGCGATGATCGCCGGGCTCTTGGCGATCAGGGCCTCGCATTCTTCCAGACGGCGCTGGTCCTTGAAGGTCAGCTTGCCGGCCTTCTTGGGCGGAGCCGCCGTGACCGGCGCGGGCGCGGGCGCCTTGGTGGCGCGGGTCACCGGCGTGAACGACGAGCCGACACTGGCCCCGCGGGCGCCCTTGAAGAAGTCGGGGCTCTGGTCGATCAGGTCGGTCCAGCCGCCGGGCGTTTCCAGCACCTTGCCGTGACCGTTCATGGCGATGGTCGAGGTGGCCAGGCGATCGATGAAGTCACGGTCGTGGCTGACCAGGATCAGCGTGCCGTCGAAATCGGCCAGCAGGTCCTCCAGCAGGTCCAGCGTATCCATGTCCAGATCGTTGGTCGGTTCGTCCAGCACCATCAGGTTGGTGGGATTGGCCAACGCCCTGGCCAGCAGCAGGCGGTTGCGCTCGCCGCCCGACAGGCTGGTCACCGGCTGGCGCAGCTGGGCGTCGGTGAACAGGAAGTCCTTGGCGTAGCCGGCCACGTGCTTGGGCTGGCCGCGCACCAGGATGGAGTCGCCGCCGCCGGGGGTCAGGAAGTCCCACAGGGTGATCTTGTCCGACAGCGCCATGCGGCCCTGGTCGATGTACGAGACCTCCAGGTTGGTGCCCAGCTGCACCGTGCCGGCGTCCAGCTCCAGCTCGCCCAGCAGCAGGCGGACCAGGGTGGTCTTGCCCGCGCCGTTCGGACCCACCAGGGCCACGCGGTCGCCGCGCATGATGCGGGTCGAGAAATCCTCGACGATCACGCGATCGCCGAACTTCTTGGTCAGGTGCTTGGCCTCGACCACCTTCTTGCCCGAGGTCTGGGCGCTCTCGACGGCCATGTACATCGAACCGCGCTTGTCGCCCTGCAGGTCCTTCTTCTGCGCGCGCAGGTCCATCAGGGCGCGACGGCGGCCTTCGTTGCGGGCCCGGCGGCCCTGGACGCCGCGGGCCAGCCAGGCGTTCTCGCGCTCCAGCACCTTGTTGAGGCGGCGCTCTTCCTCGGCCTCGGCGGCCAGCACCTGTTCGCTCCAGACCTCGAATTCGGCGAAGCCCTTGTCCAGGCGGCGCACCTTGCGGTGCTCCAGCCAGTAGGTGCGTTGCGTGACCCGGTTCAGGAAGGCGCGATCGTGGCTGACGATCAGGGCGGCGCACTTGGAGTTGGCCAGCTCTTCTTCCAGCGTCTGGATCGCGAAGATGTCCAGGTGGTTGGTCGGCTCGTCCAGCAGCAGCACGTCGGGCTGCTCGGCGAAGGCGCGGGCCAGGGCGGCGCGACGCTTCTCGCCGCCCGACAGGCCTTGCGAGCTCTTGTCCGGATCCAGGCCGAAGTCGGCCAGGGCGGCCTGGGCCTCGTAGTCCTCGGCCCCGCCGGCGGTGCAATAGTCCAGCAGGGTGTCGCCGGTGATCTCCGGCTCCTGGCTGACGAAGATGATCTTGGCGCCCGGCTGCACGGCGCGTTCACCGCTGTCGGGCTCGACGCCCTTGCCGGCCAGGATCTTCAGCAGCGTCGATTTGCCCGCGCCGTTACGGCCGACCAGGCAGGCGCGCACGCGCGGCTCCAGGGCCAGGTCGACGCCGTCGAACAGCGGCTTGGCTCCGTCGGCGAGACGGACGTCCTTGAGGGCGAGAACAGGCGCGCGGGTGGGAGAAGCCATGATCGTTCAATACTGCAGTGGCGGAATGTCGCGGAGTTGAGGGGCCTATAGCAGGCCTAGCGCCGAGGAAACGTCAAAATCGCCCGGCAGTGTGGCGTTTGATCGACGTCAAGGAACCGCGCTCGGTGACTGCGACAATTTCTCCTCGTTAACGGGTCGCCAAGCGTGAGTTTGTTACGAACCTGGCCTTACGGAGCACAAGTACTCGCCTTGACGTCGAACGCGGAAAACATTGCTGCTTCTGATGTTCCCGCGCGTCTCGGCCTGGGCTTCGACGGCCTGCGCCGGCCGATCTGGATCTTCGACGACGTCCGCAAGCGCAAGGTCTACGCCAACCGCGCGGCGGTCGAACTGTGGGGCGCGGCCTCGCTGGACGAGCTGCTGGCCCGCGACTTCTCCGACCAGTCCCCCGCCGTGCGCGTGCGCATGGAGGAGATCGCCCGGCGCACCGAGAACGGCGGCGTCGCCGAAGAGTGCTGGACCTTCTATCCGAACGGCGCGCCGGTGACGGTGAAGACGACGATCTCGCGCATCGCCTTGCCGGACGGCGGATATGGCTTGCTGCTGGAGGGCGCGGTGGTCGCGCCTGAGGCCGAGGAGCATCGCGCCATCGAGGCCCTGCGCCACACCAGCGCGCTGGTTTCGCTGTACGACGCCGACGGCTTCCGCATCTTCGGCAACCCCGCCGCTTTGGCCAACTATCCGGGCGAGAAGACCCGCTTCGCCGAGATCTTCGCCAATGGCGACGCCGGCGGCGCGCTGTGGGCTTCGGCGCTGGCTGGCGAGGCGGTCGAGGGCGCCTATCGCGTCATCACCGCCCAAGGCGAGCGCTGGCATGGTCTGGCCGCGCGCCGCACGCCCGACCCGGTCACCGGCGAGCCCTGCGTGCTGGTCAACGAGACCGACATCACCGAAGAGGTCGAGGCCCAGTCCGCCCTGGCCGACGCGCGCGAGCGGGCCGAGACGGCCATGGCCGCGCGCCAGGACTTCCTGGCCAATATGAGCCACGAGCTGCGTACGCCGCTGACCAGCATCCTGGGCTTCACCGACCTGCTGGACGGCTCGCCGTTGGACGACGAGCAGCGCCATCGCCTGGCGCGGATTCGCGACGCCGGGACGGTGCTGCTGGACACCCTGAACGACGTCCTCGACTTCTCGAAGCTGGAGGCCGGCGGGGTCAATCTGGAGATCCGGCCGTTCGAGCTGCGCGCCCTGCTGGGCACCGCCGCCGGGATCTTCGAGGCCCAGGCCGGCGCCAAGGGCCTGAACCTCAGGCTCGAGGTCGATCCGTCCTGTCCCGCATGGCTGGAAGGCGACGGCGACCGCCTGCGCCAGGTGCTGGTCAACTTCCTGGGCAACGCCGTGAAGTTCACCCGGGCCGGCTCGGTCGTGCTCAGCGCCAAGCGCGTCAGCGGCGCGGCGCCCGGCTTCGCGCGGCTGGAGCTGGCGGTGTCCGACACGGGCGTCGGCGTGCCCGAGACCATGCTGGATCTCGTCTTCGACCGCTTCGCGCAGGCTGGTCCCGAAGTGGCGCGCAAGTTCGGCGGCACGGGTCTTGGCCTGGCGATCAGCAAGGAGATCGTCGAGCTGATGGGCGGCGAGATCGGCGTCGACAGCATCGCCGGCCAGGGCGCGCGCTTCTGGTGCGTGCTGGACCTGCCGGTCGCCGTCGCGCCCGAGCGCCGCGAGCCCGAGGCGCCGCAAAGCCTGTCGCGTCCGCTGAACCTGCTGGTCGCCGACGACAACGAGGCCAATCGCGAGCTGATCGGCACGCTGGTCCGCGCCATGGGCCACGAGGTCGATGTCGTGGTCGACGGCTTGGCGGCGGTCGAGGCCGTGGCCTCCGGCGGCTACGACCTCGTCCTCATGGATGTCCAGATGCCGCGCATGGACGGCCTGGCCGCCACCCGCGCGATCCGCGCCATGCCGGGCGAGGTGGGCCTGACCCCGATCATCGCCCTGACCGCCAATGTCCTGCCCGACCAGGTCGCCTTCTACCGCGCCAGCGGCATGGACGATCACGTCGGCAAGCCCATCAGCCCGCGCGAGCTGCTGCTCAAGATCGCCCTATGGGCCGATGGCCGCCAAAACGACGGGCAGTCGAGCGCGGAACGCACCCTGGACAGCGCCAGTCATTAGGCGCTCGGCGCTGCAAAACCCATTGCGGGTCATGTTGTCGCAGCCCCGTCTTTTCAAGCGTCTAGACCTCGACAGATCACGGCGTTCGATTGATACGTCGCGCATCGCAACAAACGTTTGCAGCAACTCTCGGAGCCCCATCGCATGTCGCTTCGTCGCGTCGTTCTTCTGTCGTTCATCACCGCTGGTCTGACCGCTGCGGGCGCCCAAGCCGCGCCCTTTCCGCAGTCGCTGAGCCAGCTGGCCTCGAGCGCCGCCAAGACCAGCGCCCCCTGCGCCTCGGGCAACGCCGCCATGGGCGCGGCCGTCGGCGCCGGCGCCCCCGCCCGGGCCCACAAGACCCGCGGCAAAAAA
>JAEXJH010000651.1 GCA_023445955.1 Pseudomonadota bacterium | reverse complement strand
AGCGGGCCAAGCGCGCCTGGCACGGCTGGATCGACGGCTTCGTGGACCACGCGTTCCAGGCCAACCTGGCCGACCCGCTGATCGGTTTCTTCCGCGAGCACGAACCCGAGACCCTGGCGCGGATCATGACCTTCGACGGCGACCCGACCACCGAGGCCCTGGCCATCGCCATGGCGCTGAAGGCCAAGGCTTTCCTCGCCATCGACGGCCTGTTCACGCTAGAGTCCCTCAAGATCCAGGAAACCCCGACCAACACGGTCGGCCTGGACGCCACGGACATGGCCGGCCTCGCGGGGTGGGCGCCGGGTCAGTGGTGCCTGCGCGCGGACAACAGCATCAACGACTTCTAGCGAAACCGGATCGAATGGCCGCTCCTGCTTCCCTCGCCGACACCGCGCCCGCCGCGCTGGCTCGCATCATCGTCACCAAGGTCTTCGTCCGTGGCCTGAAGGTCGAGGCGCAGATCGGCGTCTATGACCACGAGCACGGCCGCATGCAGCCGCTGGTGGTCGATGTCGAGCTGGACGTGGCCGCCAGCCACTGCGAGCGCCTCCCCGACACGGTCAATTACGAGACCATAGGCGAGGCCGCCCGCGCCATCGTCGCCGAGGGCCACATCGATCTCGTCGAGACCTTCGCCGAGCGCCTGGCCCAGGCCTGCTTCACAGATCCGCGCGTCACCCGCGCCCGGGTGCGGGTCGAAAAGCCGCTGGCCCTGGCCCCGCACGCGGCCGCCGCCGGCGTCGAGATCACCGCCGTCCGCTCCTGATGCAGATCGTCCACCGCGCCCGCCTCGCCCCCTTCCAGCCGGAAACGGTCTGGACCCTGGAGGACGGGACGCTGGTGGAGACCCGCGGCAAGGTCGAGCGCCGCTTTCCGCTGGCCAGTCTGACCCGCTACAGCCTGGCCACCGACAAGACCGGAGGCCGGCGTCGCAGCCTCTTGCTCACCTTCGGCCGCCGCCGGGTCAGCCTCGCCTCGCAGAGCTATGTCGGCCCCGGCCAGTTCGAGGATCGCCTGTCCAGCTTCTCGACCCTGGCCCGCGCCATCGCCGCCGTCGGCGTCGATCTGGCCCCGCGCGCCAAGTTCGGCCTGGCCCGGTTCGACGCCCCTGCCGCCCTGACCTGGGTGATGGGCCTGACCGCCTTTGGCGCCGCGGCGATGCTGCTGTTCTCGCTGACCGCCGGCATGGCCTCGGTCGGCGTCGACATGGCCGCGCGGATGAGCTTCGTCCTGATCCTGATGTTCGCGGTGCTGCCCTGGCTGAACCGCGGCGCGCCGTTCGATCCCCACGATCCGCCGAGCGACCTGCTGCCTTAAGCCTCCCGCGCCGCACGCGCGGGGCGCGAATTAAGGCTTCTTCATGACGCCACCTTCATTTGCATCGCACGCGGATCGGCGCGACGATTGGGCCAACGACGTTCTCTCTTAGGCTCAAGCTCGTGACCGACCCTACCCTGGACCCCGCCCTCGACCCCGCTGTCCCACCGCGTCTGCAGGACGACAAGACGCTGCCCGGCATCGTCTACGGCCTGCACATCGCCGGCGCCGTGACCGGCGTCACCTGCCTGATCGGGGCGATCATCGCCTATGTCAGCCGCAAGGACGCGCCCGAGTGGCTGGCCAGCCACTATGAATTCCAGATCCGGACCTTCTGGCTGGCCCTGGCGTTCTGGATCGGCGCGGCGCTGCTTACCCCCGTCGGGATCGGCATCGTCCTGTTCCCCGCCGTCGGCGTCTGGCTCGTCGTCCGCGGCGTCATGGGCCTGTCGAACCTGTTCAAAGGCCAGCCCTATCCCACTCCCAAGAACTGGATGCTCTGAGACCATGACCGACACCACCGCCGTCACCGCGCCCGCCGCAGAGGAGGACAAGGTCCTGCCGGCCGTCGTCTACGGCCTGTATCTGCTGGGCTTCACCAATGGCCTGACCTGGGTGATCGGCCTGATCGTGGCCTATGTGAACCGCGACGCGGCCGGCCCGATCAACGAAAGCCACTACACCTTCGCCATCCGGACCTTCTGGCTGTCGATCGCCTGGTTCCTGATCGGCTTCCTGCTGATTCTGTTTGGCCTGCCGATGCTGGTCCTGCTGGTCGGCCTGCCGATGATCATCGCCGGCGCCCTCATTCTGGGGGCCGTGGGCCTTTGGTTTGTGGCCCGCTGCGTTATGGGCATCTACCATCTGTCGCGCGGCGAGGCGTATCCGCGCCCGCGCGCATGGCTGATTTAGAGGCGCCTTTACCGCTAGGCGCCCGCTGAAAGGTCATCCGTTCGCCCCCCTTCCCCTGCCGGTTGAGACGGCTCGACGTGGGTGGGGTGGTCGGATGACTTGTGCGGCCTGGCGGTTGGGACGCCCCTTTGGGGGTAGACGTCTGGGGGGACGTGATGCTGGCGCGACTGGTTGGGATCATCTTGGGGCTGATCCTGGCGACGTCGGGATACGTGGTGGCGGGCTGGGGCTCGTTGGGGAACTGGGCCACGAATCTCGATCTCGGACCGTTCGAGCCGCATCGGCCGATCGTTGGTGTGGCGGCGGCGATCGTGGGCGGGGTGCTCATCGTCGCCGCCCTGCTTCCCCGTCGCAAACCCAAGAAACGCAAGGCCGCGCCGATGGCTTTCGGCCTGGAGTTGGCCGAGCCGCAGGCCCAGCCGGTCGCCGCTGCGCCGCAGCCTGAACCCGTCCTGACGCCGGTGGCCGCGCCTGCGCCTGTTGCGCCGCCCGTCATGCCGGTGGCCGCGCCGGTCCCGCAGCCCGCACCGCAAGCGCCGCCCCGCCC
>JAEXJH010000650.1 GCA_023445955.1 Pseudomonadota bacterium | reverse complement strand
GAATGACGGTTGGAAAGGAAGGGGGAGAGTTGGCTACGCGTGCTCCGCCTTCCCCCGAGCCGTCAGCCAGTACATCACCGGCGTTGCCACCCGGCTCAGCAGCGTGCTCGTGATCAACCCGCCGATGATGGCGATGGCCAGCGGCGAGTAGAGGCCCGAGCGTTCCAGGGCCAGCGGCAGCAACCCGCCGATCGCCGTCACGCTGGTCAACAGCACGGGCAGGAACCGCACCTCGCCGGCCTTCTCGATGGCGTCGTGCAGGTTCATGCCTTCGCGGCGCAGCTGTTCGGTGAAGTCGACCAGCAGGATCGAATTCTTGATCTCGATGCCGATGAGCGCGATCACGCCGATCGTGGCGGTGAACGACAGGGAATAGCCGGTCAGGGCCAGCGCCAGCACCGCGCCGAATACCCCGAACGGGATGATGCCGGCGACCACCAGGGCGGTCTTGAACTTCTGGAATTCCAGGACCAGCACGGCCAGGATCCCGAACACCGCCACCAGCACCGCGGCGCCTAACCCTGCGAAGCTTTCCGACGCCGCCTCGGCCTCGCCGCCCAGCGACAGGCGGTAGCCCGGCGGCAGCGGCAGGTCCTTGTTCAGCCGCGCCAGAGCGTCCTCCGTCACGCCCGAGGCCAGGAAGCCGGTGCGGACCCACGAGCTGACCGTCACCGTCCGCTCGCGGTCGAAGCGGTCGATGCGCGAGGGGCTCGACTTCAGGCGCGGCGTGGCGATGGCGTCCAGCGGCGCGGCCAGGCCGTCGGCGGTGGGGACATAGACGCCCTTCAGCGCCGAGAGCGGATTGCGCGCCGCGCCGTCGGCCTGGGCCATCGGCAGCCGCACCTTGACCGCGTAGTCGTCGCCGTCCGGATCGCGGAAGCGGGCGGTTTCCTCGCCGGACAGGGCCAGGCGGGCGATGCGCCGCGTGGCCCCGGCCTGAACGCCCAGGGCGGCCGCCTTGGCCTCGTCGACGCCGAGGTCGAGGTCGGTGCGGTCCAGGCGCACGGGGTTGGTGACGTCGCGCGTGCCGGGCGTGGCCTTGAGGATCGCTTCGGCGCGGGCGGCCAGGGCCTTCAGCACCTCGAGGTTCTGGCCCGTCAGGCGCACGGCGACCGGCGCGTCGATCGGCGGGCCGTTCTCGAAGGTCTGCACGCTGATCCGCGCGCCGGGATAGTCGGCGAAGGCCTTGCGCAGGCGGTCCAGCACCTGCTCGCTGCGGCCGGGCTCCCAGCGTTTCAGGCTGACAAAGACCTCAGCGAAGGTCGTGGCGCTCTCGCGCTGGCTCTTGTTGTAGAAGATCTGCGGGTTGCCGCGGCCCAGGTTAGCCGCCTCCCAGATGACGTCCGGTTCGGCCCGCACGCGGCTCTCGACATAGCGCAGCACCTGGTCGGTGCGGGCCAGGGACGTGCCGTCGGGCGTCTCGATGCGGATCAGGAACTGCGGCGTCTCGGCGGCCGGGAACAGGCTGGAGCCGACCAGCTTCACCAGCGGGATCGTGGTCAGGCAGATGGCCAGCAGGATAGCCATGGCGACCCACGGCCGGGCCAGGGCGCGGTGCAGCACCGGCCGGTAAAAGCGGTGGATGCCGTCATTGACTGCCCGCAGCAGGGCGTTGCCCTCGGGGTCGGAATGCTTGTCCAGCAGGCGGCTGGCCAGGAACGGGATGATGGTCATCGACACGAACAGTGAGGCGGCGATCGTGCACAGCACCGTCACTGGCAGCGACTTGATGTAGGCCCCCGATCCGGCTGGCAGGGCCATCAGCGGCAGGAAGGCCAGCATCAGGGTCGCGGTGCAGCCCAGCACCGCCAGGCTGATCTGGCGCGTGCCGTTGATCGCCGCGTCGACCCGGTCCTCGCCTTCGCGCACCCGGCGGGCGATGTTCTCGGTGATGACGATGCTGTCGTCGACCAGCAGGCCCAGGGCCAGCACGAAGCCGGCGATGGAGAGCTGGTTCAGGGTGAAGCCGAACGCCTGCAGCATGGTCAGGCCGATCAGCAGGCTCAGCGGGATCGACACCATCACCACCAGGCCCGCGCGCGGCCCCAGCGGCAGCAGGGTGATCAGCACCAGGCACAGGGCGATGCCGAAGTCGCGGAACAGGTTGTTCAGCCGGTGCTTGACGTTTTCAGCTTGAACGAAGCCGCGCTCCATCTTCACCCCGGCGGGCAGGGTCTTCTCGTAGTCGTCCAGCACCTGCTGGACGCCCTTGGTGATCTTGGCGACGTCCTGGCCGTCCTTCTGGTTGACGGTCAGGAACACGGCGCGCTTGCCGTTGAAGCGGGTCAGGTGGGTTGGTTCTGCTTGCGCCCAAGCGACTTGGGCCACATCGCGCACGCGGGTGACCTGGCCGCCGATCGAGCGCACCGGCGTGTCGCCGATGGTGGCCAGGTCGTGGAAGGCGCCGCCGGACTTGACGTTGAAGCGCCGCTCGCCCGCCTGGACCGCGCCGATCGGCGCCTCGGCCCCGGCCGACTTCAGGGCGTCGACCACGGCGGTGGGCGGCAGCTTCAGGGCCGACAGGCGGGCCAGATCCAGCGTGACCTGCACCTCGGACGGGGGCGCCCCCCAGTACTTTGCGTCGCGCACGCCCGGGACGCGATCCAGCCGCTCGCGCAGACGGTCGGCGGTCTTTTCCAGGCGGCGCATCGGCAGGATGTCGGAGGTCAGGGCGACCTGGACGATCGACACCTCGGTGGTGCGGATGCGCTCGATCTCCAGCCGCTGCACGCCGGCCGGCAGGTTGCCGCGGATGGCGTTCACCTCGCGCACGACCTGGTCGAATTTGCGCTCGGTGTCGACGTCCCAGGCGAAGTGGACGCGGATGATGGCTGCCCCGTCAACGGCGGTCGATTCGACCTTGTCGAGGTCGTCGAGGCCGTCGACGGCGCTCTCGATCGGGTCGACGATCAGCTGCTCGATCTCGGACGGCTCGGCGCCGGGCAGCACCGCGCGGACGATGACGATCGGCGTGGGGAAGTGCGGGTCTTCCGAGCGCGGCACGTTGTTGAAGGCGTTTATGCCCAGCATGATCAGCAGGCCGAAGGCGACCAGCGTGAACTGCCAGCGACGGACGGCGAAGGTCGCGAGATCGAACTTCACGGCTACTGACCCAGGCGCTTGGGATCGATGACCCGCACGGCCTCGCCGTCGGCGACGAAGCCGGCCCCGGCGGTGATCACCTGCGTTCCATCCGGTAGGCCAGAGACCAGGGCGTCGTCGCCGTCGAAGCCGCCGAAGCCGACGGCCGTTCGGCGGGCCTTGCCGGAATCGAAGCGGTAGACGAAGGCGCGCTGGCCGTTGGCTTCCAGCACCGCCTCGGCGGGGATGCGGGCGTAGGCGGTGGTTTGGCCGGGGGCTGCGCGGACCGACAGGCTGGCGTGGGCGACCTGGCCGCTGCGCAGGGCGGCGGGCGGGGCGGAGAGCTCGATCTCGACGCTGATCGCGCCGGTGCGGGTGTCGGCGGCCTCGCCGACGCGCGTGACGCGGCCGGTGAGGGCCTGTTCGCCCAGCTCTTCCACCTTCACTTGCGCCATGTCGCCCACCCGGATGCGGGCGGCGTCGCGGGCGGCCAGCGGCAGGCGCAGGACCAGCGGGGAGGAGAGGTCGGCGATCCGCGCCACCACCTGGCCGGCGGCCACGACCTCGCCTGTCTGGGCGCGGCGTTCGAGCACCACGCCGGAAGCGGGCGACAACAGGCTGGCCCAGCGGCGGTCGAAGCGGGCGGCGTCATAGGCGGCCTGGGCGGCCTTCAGCGCGCTCGTCCGGTCGTCGATGCGCTGGCGGCTGACATAGCCCTTCTCGAACAGGGTCTTGTCGCGCTCGACATCGCGGCGGGCGCGGTCGAGGTCGGCGGAGGTCTGCTGCTGGCGAGCGTCGACCCCGGCCGGATCTATGGCGGCGACCAGCTGGCCGGCCGAGACGCGATCACCGGCCTCGACCTTCATGGCGGTCAGCACGCCGGGAATGCGGAACGACAGCGCCATCT
>JAEXJH010000649.1 GCA_023445955.1 Pseudomonadota bacterium | reverse complement strand
ACTGAACACAGTGCGTGGCGATTCGCCTGACACCGGTGTCTGTAGGGAACGGAAAACTCAGACGGCGCCCGCGTATCGGCGCCCGGAGTATTGGGGGAACGCCGTGAAGCTCGACGATCTGAAGATCTCTTCGAAGGTCCTGCTGCCGGCCGTCGTGCTGGCTGCGGCCACCGTGGCCTGCGCCGGCCTGGGCGTCTGGCAGCAGAAGCGCGCCGATGCGGCGACCGAACAACTGGTCAAGCATCGCTCGCCGGCCGAGGTGCAGTCCGCCCGCTTCCTGCGCCGCATCAGCATGATGGGCTACGCCGCTCACCGCACCGACACCTATGACGGCGCCTCAGAGCAGGCGTCTTCGGCGTCCAAGGAACTCGACAAGGTCTACGGCGAGGGCAAGGAAAGCCTCGACAAGATCACCACCGCCGATCCGGCCACCGCCGACTACACGGCGGACATGAAGGCCAAGCTGGATGCGGCCTATGCCGACGCGCGCACGGCCGCCGACCTGGGGCTGAAGAACGACGCCGCGGGCGCGGCCAGCATGCTGGCCAAGGTCGACCCGGCCATCGACGCCATGGCCAAGGAAGGCAAGGCCTGGGGCGACGTCTACAACAAGGACACGGCCGCCATGGTCGAGAAGGCCGGCAAGTCGGCCGCCGCCGGCTCGTGGCTGACCCTGCTGTTTGGCCTGGGCGCGGCCGCCTGCGGCATGCTGTTCGCCCTGTGGATCGGCGCGTCGAAAATCTCGCGCCCGGTGCGCTCGCTGTCGCGCAGCATGACCGACCTGGCCGACGGCAAGCTGGACGTCAACGTGGTCGGCGCTGGCCGAAAGGACGAGGTCGGGCTGATGGCCCGCGCCGTCCAGGTGTTCAAGGACAACGCCGTGGCCTTGCGCTCGGCCGAGACCGAGCAGGCCCGCGCTTCGGCCGCCAGCGAGAGCGAGCGGGCGCGTAACGAGGCGGTGTCTTCGGCCTCGGCCCGCGACCAGGCCTTCGCCATGGAGCGGCTGGCCAACGCCCTGTCGCGCCTGTCGAGCGGCGACCTGACCGTGCGCCTGACCGACGCGTTCCCGCAGGGCTACGAGGCCATCCGCGACGACTTCAACGCCGCCATCGCCCAGCTGGATGAGGCCATGGGCGGCATCGTCGCCGTGGCCGGGACGGTGGGCTCCAGCGCCGACGAGATCGCCGCCGCCGCCGACAACACCGCCCGCCGCAGCGAGCAGCAGGCCGCCAGCCTGGAAGAGACCGCCGCGGCCCTCGACGAGATCACCGCCACCGTCCGCCGCGCCTCGCAAGGCGCCGGCGAGGCCAGCCGCGTCGTCACCTCGACCCGCTCGGACGCCGAACGCTCGGGCGAAGTCGTGCGCGGCGCGATCTCGGCGATGAGCGGGATCGAGCAGTCGTCGGCCAAGATCGGCAACATCGTCGGGGTGATCGACGAGATCGCCTTCCAGACCAACCTCTTGGCCCTGAACGCGGGTGTCGAGGCGGCTCGGGCCGGCGAGAGCGGCAAGGGCTTTGCCGTCGTGGCTCAGGAAGTCCGCGCCCTGGCCCAGCGTTCGGCCGATGCGGCCAAGGAAATCAAGACCCTGATCAGCGCCTCGACGGCCCAAGTCGACGAGGGCGTGCGCCTGGTCGGCCAGACGGGCGAGGCGCTGGACGGCATCGTGCTGAAGGTCGGCGAGATCGACGCCCTGGTGTCGGAACTGGCGGCCTCGGCCAGCGAGCAGGCGACGGGCCTCAACGAGGTCAACGCCGCCGTCAACCAGATGGACCAGGGCGTGCAGCAGAACGCCGCCATGGTCGAGCAGGCCACCGCTGTCAGCCACGCCCTCAAGAGCGACATCAGCGGCCTGGTCCGCATGATCGGCCGCTTCGAGGTCAGCGCGAAGGCTCCCGCTCAGCGGCAGCAGGCTTCGCGACCGGGCTATCGCCACGCGGGCTGATTGACTTCCACGGCTTGCTCGGCTCGAACGGGGCCGAGCAAATCATAGGAAGACCTTGGAAAACTTCGACGTCCTGGTGATCGGCGCGGGCGCAGCCGGCATGATGTGCGCCATCGAGGCGGGCAAGCGCGGCCGCTCGGTGCTGGTCGTCGACCACGCCAAGGTCCCGGGCGAGAAGATCCGCATCAGCGGCGGCGGCCGGTGCAACTTCACCAACACCGGCGCGTCGATCCATAACTTCCTGTCGGCCAACCCGAAGTTCGCGCTGTCGGCCCTACGCCGCTACAAGCCCAAGGACTTCATCGCCTTGGTCGAGCGGTACGGCATCGCCTATCACGAGAAGACCCTGGGTCAGCTCTTCTGCGACGGCTCGGCCAAGCAGATCATCGACATGCTGCTGACCGAGATGAAGGCCGCCGGGGTCAAGCTTCGGCTGGAGACGGCCGTCGAGGGCGTGGCCAAGGCTGATGGCCGCTACCAAGTGACGCTGTCGACCGGGAAGGTCGCCTGCGCCTCGCTGGTCGTGGCCAGCGGCGGCAAGTCGATCCCGAAGATGGGCGCGACGGGCCTGGGCTACGACATCGCCAAGCAGTTTGGCCTCAACATCATCGAGACCCGTCCCGCGCTGGTGCCTCTGACCTTCGAGGCCGGCATGCTGGCGCGCCTGACGCCGCTGTCGGGCGTGGCTCTGGACGCCGTGGTCGGCCATGGCAAGACCAAGTTCCGCGAAGGGATGTTGTTCACCCACCGTGGACTGTCGGGGCCGTCGATCCTGCAGATCTCGTCCTACTGGCGCGAAGGCGACGAGATCCGGGTCGACATGGCGCCCGGCGTCGACGCCCTGGCGGCGTTGAAGGCGGCCCGCACCGCCACGCCGCGCCAGGCGGTGGCGACGGTGCTCGCCACCCTGATCCCCAAGCGCGTGGCGCAGCTGATCGCCGACGAGGTCGCGGCGGGGAAGGGCAACATCGCCGACTGCTCGGACAAGGTGCTGGGACCGCTGGCGGCGGCGGTCAACGCCTGGACCTTCAAGCCGGTTGGCTCGGAAGGCTATCGCACGGCGGAAGTGACCTTGGGCGGGGTCGACACCGACGCCCTCGACTCGCGCACCCTGGAGGCCAAGGCCGTTCCAGGGCTCTTTTTCATCGGCGAGGTGGTCGACGTCACCGGCTGGCTGGGCGGCTATAACTTCCAGTGGGCCTGGGCGTCGGGCTGGTCGGCGGGCCAAGAGGCCTAAGAAAAAAGCCCCTCCGGTGAGGGAGGGGCTCTTCGTCATCTACTTCTTCTTGAACGGCTTACCCGCCGGCTTGCCGCCGGGCTTGGCGTCGAAGCTTTTGGCCTTGAAGGGCTTGGGGCCCTTGAACGGCTTGCCGGACGCAGCGTCGTCGCGCTTGCCGGCATAGGGCTTGGCGTAGGGCTTGGGGCCAGCGGCGTTGTCGGCGAAGGCTTTCTTGAAGGGCTTCTTGGGCGCATCGCCATCCGCGCGCGGGGCGCGGGGCTTGTACTCGCGCGGGGCATCAGCGCCGGCCTCATGGCGCGGCTTGAAGGCGCGCTTGGGAGCGCCTTCCGAGTCCTGCGGCGAGTACGGACGCGGCGCGTCGTTGTCGCGCGGGGCGCGGCGCGGCTTGTAGTCGGCCTTGGGCTCGTCGCCACGCGCATAGGGCTTGGCGTTGCTGACGCCGTCGTCGCCATAGCCGGACGGACGCGGCGTGTGATCGCGCGAGCCCGGAGCGTTGGCGCGCGGCGGACGCGGGCCGTCGCGGTCTTCACGAGGCGCGCGGGGCTTGTATTCGCGCGGACCGTCGTTGTCGCCCCGCGGCGGGCGCGGGGTGAATTAGCGACGCGGGCCGGCTTCAC
>JAEXJH010000648.1 GCA_023445955.1 Pseudomonadota bacterium | reverse complement strand
GCCGACGGTCTCGGTCGGGGCCGAGCGCGGCTTGGCGAACTGGCCGGCGATGCGGCCGACCTTCACCACCGGCTGCTTGCTGGCGAAAGTCATGACGACCGCCATCTGCAGCAGCACGCGGAAGGTGTCGCGGATGTTGTCGGGGTGGAACTCGGCGAAGCTCTCGGCGCAGTCGCCGCCCTGCAGCAGGAAGGCCCGGCCCTCGGCGACATCGCCCAGCAGGCTCTTCAGGCGGCGCGCCTCGCCGGCGAAGACCAGCGGCGGCATCTGGCGCAGCGTCTGCTCGACCCGCTCCACCGCGCCCATGTCCGGATAATCGGTGGGCATGTGCTTGGCGGGCTTGGCTCTCCAGGCGGCGGGGGTCCAGCGGGCGGTCATGACAAGGCTCGATAACTGAAAGGGCGGCGTAGATACCGCGAAAGGAACTAAAAGGCAAAATCATGCGGCTGAACACCGCCGATCCACCCGGACGAGAAAAGTCGTAGTCGCGCTAACGCCGAGCGGCAGCTGATTTTTGCGCAATCCCGCAGGCGATGGCGGCGATGACGCCCAGCGCCAGCCACCATTCCTGCCAGACGCCAAAGCTCAGGCCGCCGATCAGGACGTAGGAGGTCAGGCTGGCGGCCGCCATGGCGCCGTCGCGGCGGTTTTCGCCCGTCCACGCCACGCTCCGGTACAGCACCCAGGCGAAGAACGCCGCCGCCAGGGCCGCGCCCAGAGCGCCCAGCTCCAGCCAAAGCTGCAGGGCGGCGTTGTGGGTGTGCAGCGGAATGGCGTTGCCGAAGATCCGGCTGGCGTCGATGCCCCAGCCGCGCAGCGCATGCTCGACGATCTGGTTGGCGGCGAAGGCCCAGATGTTCAGGCGCGCGTCCCAAGACGGCGGCGCCATCACGTGCAGCCAGGCGAAGAAGCCCGAGCGCACGCCCCACAGCACCACCATCGGCGCGAAGATGAACAGCGTCGCCACGGCCGGGATCATGGCGCGTACGAACGGCTTGCCGATCAGCCGCGTCCCCAGCCAGGCCAGTCCGCCGATCACCAGGGCCGCGCCCGAGGCGTCGGCGCTGGTGAAATGCGAGGCCGTCAGGATCAACGCCGCCATGATGGCGATCAGGATGTTGCGGCCTCTGAAGCCCCAGGCGTCCAGGATGCGCGCGCAGGGCCAGAACAGCAGCACCAGCGGATAGATCGGCATCGACACCTTGACTACCGCCAGGTCGGGACGGATGGGGTCGTGGGTCGCCAGGCGGATCGCCTGGTAGATCTTGGCCTTCAGCACCGCGTCCAGGCCGGTCAGCAGCGCCAACGCGATCAGGCCAAACAGCATCACCCGCCCCGCCAGCCGCGCCGAGCGCGGCGACAGCGCCCCGAGCGTGGCTGCGGCCGTGCCGTAGAGCCCCAGTTGCAGCACCAGCTTCAAGGCAGTGAAGGCGCCGACGTCCTTGCCGCGCTTCAGATCCGACAGAGCCGGGGCGGCCGGACTCCAATGCAGGCTGACCAGCGCCCACAGCACCATCAGCATCAAGGCGAACATCGGCAACATCGGCGGACGCGAGCGCGCCAGGCCCGGCGTCGCCAGCAGGCCCACTAGGCCCAGCAGCGGCGCGAAGCCCAGCGGCGCCAGGTAGCCGATCAGCGGCGTCATCACCATCAGGAAGACGGCAAGCGCGCCCAGCCACCGTGTGCGGTGTTCTGTGGCTATCGCCAGCGTCATCCAACCCCGCCGACTTCGACCGGTACGTACTTCTCACGCATCGTGACCAGCTCTTCGGCCAGGGTCGGGTGGACGGCGCAGGTGGAGTCCCACTGCGGCTTGGTCACACCCATCTTCACCGCGATGGCGGCCATCTGGATGATTTCCGGCGAGTCCGGCCCCACCACGTGGACGCCGACCACCTTCTGGTCGTCCTGCTTGACCACCAGCTTGATCAGGCAGCGTTCCTGACCGCCGTAGAAGGTGATCTTCATCGGACGGAACACCGAGCGATAGATGTCGACCGCGCCGAACGCGTGGCGGGCCTGCGCCTCGCTCATGCCGACGGCGCCGACCGGCGGCTGGCTGAACACCGCTGACGCGACCATCTCGTGATCGAAGGTGGTCGGGTTATTGTAGAACTCGGTCTGGGCGAAGGCCGCGCCCTCACGGATCGCCACCGGCGTCAGGTTGATGCGGTCGGTGACGTCGCCGACGGCCCAGATGCTGGGGACGTTGGTCCTGGAGTGCTCGTCGACGGCGATCGCGCCCTTGTCGTTCAGCTTGACGCCGGCCTTCTCCAGGCCCAGCCCCTCAACATAGGGCTCACGGCCCGTGGCGAACATCACCGCCTCGGTCTCGAAGGTCAGGTCGCTGGTCAGGGTGCTGAGCAGCGTGCCGTCCTCCTGCTTCTCGATCGAGGTGTGCGAGCAACCCAGCACCACCTTGATGCCCTTCTTGCCCAGCTCGTCGGCTAGGTGCGAGCGGACGTCGTCGTCGAAGCCGCGCAGGATGTTGGCGCCGCGATAGAGCAGCGTGGTCTGCACGCCCAGCCCCGCGAAGATGCCGGCGAACTCGACGGCGATGTAGCCGCCGCCGACGACCATGATGCTCTTGGGGAGCTTCGGCAGATGGAACGCCTCGTCCGAGGTGATGCCGAACTCCGCGCCGGGGAACTCGGGACGCACGGGACGGCCGCCCGTGGCGATCAGGATCTTCTTGGCGGTGTAGCGGCCCGCATCGTCGCTGCCGTCCTTGGGCAGCACCTCGATGGTGTGGGCGTCGATCACCTGGGCGCGACCGTGCAGCAGGTTGGCGCCAGCCTTCTGCAGGTTGGTGACATAGATCCCCGACAGACGGGCGATCTCGACGTCCTTGTCGTGGATGAAGCCCTTCCAGTCGAAGCTGGCGTCGCCGATGGTCCAGCCATAGCCCTGCGCCGTCTTCAGCTGGCTGGTGACCTCGCTGGCGTAGACCATGAACTTCTTGGGCACGCAGCCGCGGATCACGCAGGTGCCGCCGACCCGATATTCCTCGGCCACGGCCACCTTGGCGCCGCTCATGGCGGCCAGACGCGCCGCACGCACGCCGCCCGAACCGGCGCCGATGACGAAGAGATCGAAGTCGTAGTCAGCCACGGTGGCCTCCGAAGAACTCAAGGGAGTATTTTCCGATAAGTGTGAGCGGTTATCGGATCGAAAAATGCTCCAGACCAAACAATCGAGCTTTGCC
>JAEXJH010000647.1 GCA_023445955.1 Pseudomonadota bacterium | reverse complement strand
ACCATGTGGAACAAGCCCTGGGCGCACAACCGCCGCTCGCCGGTCAGCAGGGCCTCGGCGAAGAGGCTGACCTCGACGCTCAGCGACCGGCGGCCGACCCGCGTGACCCGCCCCTCGGCCTCGACCATCTCGCCCTGGCGCGCCGGGGCGGCGAAGTCGATCCGCTCGCACGCGGCGGTCACGAACGCGGCGCGCCCGTGCCGCGAGGCGGCGATGAACGCCACCTTGTCCATGTGCGAGAGGGCGACGCCGCCGAACAGCGTGCCGTGGTGATTGACGTCGGTCGGGAAGACGATGTCGATCAGCCGGGTGACGGGACCGCTCACGCGACGGCTTCCCGCGCCCGGCGCGCGGCCTCGACCATGTTGGCGACGGCGGCCTTGGTCTCGGGCCATTTGCGGGTCTTCAGGCCGCAGTCGGGATTGACCCACAGCTGGCCGGTCGAGAGCCGCGCCTGGGCGGCGGTCAGCAGGTCGGCCATCTCCTGAACCGAGGGCACGCGCGGGGAGTGGATGTCGTAGACGCCCGGCCCGATCTCGGCCGGATAGGCGTAGCCGGCGAAGGCGTCCAGCAGCTCCATCTTCGAGCGCGCCGTCTCGATCGAGATCACGTCGGCGTCCATCGCCCCGATGGCGGCGATGATGTCGTTGAACTCCGAGTAGCACATGTGGGTGTGGATCTGGGTCGCGTCGGCCACGCCCGAGGCCGTCAGGCGGAAGCACGCCACGGCCCAGTCCAGATAGGCGTCCCAGTCGGCGCGACGCAGGGGCAGACCCTCTCGCAGGGCGGCCTCGTCGATCTGGATGATCTTCGCGCCCGCCGCCTCCAGGTCGACGACCTCGTCGCGGATGGCGAGCGCGATCTGGCGGCAGGCCAGCTCGCGCGGGACGTCGTCACGGACGAACGACCAGTTCAGGATGGTCACCGGCCCGGTCAGCATGCCCTTGACCGGGCGGACGGTCAGCGACTGGGCGTACTCCCACCAAGCCACCGTCATGGCCTTCGGTCGCGAGACGTCGCCGAACAGGATCGGCGGCCGCACGCAACGCGAGCCGTACGACTGCACCCAGGCATGCTTGGTGAAGACGAAGCCCGACAGCTGTTCGCCGAAATACTGGACCATGTCGTTGCGCTCGAACTCGCCGTGCACCAGCACGTCGAGGCCGGCCTCCTCCTGCCAGCGGACGGCGCGCTCGGTTTCTTCTCGCAGGAAGGTCTCGTAGGCCGCGTCGGTCAGCTGGCCCTTGCCATGCGCCGAGCGAGCCTTGCGAACCTCTTCGGTCTGCGGGAACGAGCCGATGGTCGTGGTCGGGAAGGCCGGCAGCGGCAGTTGCTGGGCGCGGCGGCGGTCGAAGGCGGCTCCGCGGCGAGCCATGGCCTCGGTGACGGCGGCCAGGCGCGCGGTGACGGCAGGGTCGTGGATCTTCGGCGAAGTGCGGCGAGCCTGGGCGGCCTCGGCGCTGGCCGCCAGCTCGGCGGCGACGCTGGCGCGGCCGGCGTTCAGGGCCTTGGCCAGGACGGCCAGCTCCTCGATCTTCTGGACGGCGAAGGCCAGCCATTGGCGGACCTCGGGATCGATCGCGGTCTCCAGGGCCAGGTCGATCGGCGTGTGCAGCAGCGAGCAGGACGGGGCCAGCACGATGCGGTCAGCCCCGCGCCGGGCGACAACGGGTTCCAGGCGGTCGAGCAGCATCGGCAGGTCGGCGCGCCAGACGTTGCGGCCGTCGATGACGCCCAGCGACAGAACCAGGCTCTCACGGCTGGCCGACAGGGCGCGCTCTAGCTCGTTCGGCGCGCGGACTAGGTCCAGGTGCACGCCGTCGACCGGCAGGTTCACCGCCGTGGCCAGGTTGTCGCCATAGCCGCCGAAATAGCTGGTCAGCATCAGGCGAAGGCCCGGCGCGGCGTGGGTCAGGGCGCCATAGGCCCGGCGCAGCTCGCCGCGCTCGAAGTCCGTGAGATCCAGGGCCAGGCACGGCTCGTCGATCTGCACCCAATCGGCGCCGGCCGCGACCAGGGCCTTCAGCACCTGCGCATAGACCGACAGCAGGTCGCTCAGCAGCGACAGCGGCGAGAAACCATCGTCCTTGGTCTTGGCCAGCTTGAGGAACGTCACCGGACCCAGCAGCACCGGGCGGGTGTGGATCCCCTGCGCCTTGGCCTCGAGGAACTCGTCGACGGGCTTGTTCGAGGACAGGGCGAAAGCCTGGCCGCGCGACACCTCAGGCGCCAGGTAGTGGTAGTTGGTGTCGAACCACTTGGTCATTTCCTGCGCCGGCACGCCGGTCTTCGGTCCATGGTCGTGGCCGCAAGCGGCGAGCTCGACGCCCTGGCTGCCGCGCGCCATGGCGAAATAGGTGTCGAGCGACACCTCGCCACCGGTCCAGCCGTAGAGCGCCGGGATCGCGCCCACGAGGACGCTGGTGTCCAGCACCTGGTCGTAGAACGAGAAGTCGCCTGACGGCACATGGTCCGCGCCCAGGGCGAGCTGACGGCTCCAGGTCTGGACGCGCAGGTCCGCGGCGACGGCCAGGAGCGAGGCCTGGTCGCTCTGGCCAGACCAGTAGCGTTCGAGGGCGGTCTTCAGCTCGCGCTTGGGGCCGATGCGGGGAAAGCCAAGGGTGGCGACGGTGACGGTCATCTTGAAAAGCCTCTGCCGGTGTTGTGGCGAGGCTGATCGGGACGCGCGCGGACAAGCGCGCACGGGTCATCGCGGCCCGGTCACGCCTTGAGCATGCGACCAGACCGGACACCCCGCCGGAGGACGTTATCTGTCGAGGCAGGTCTCCTGGCTCACGGGTCGTCACCCCTGCCCTGGCCTTCCCGACACGCCACCGATCCAGCTCGGCGCGTCAGTGACACGTAACGGACAGCGGCTCGCCGCTCACAGTTGCGGGGGCAGCGCCGGATTCGGGATTTCACGCCCTCACCGACTTCCCTCTTAGCTCCGGACGCGAACGCCCGCAGACCACGACCAGGCGAGTAGGCGCTCGAAACCGCGCGCCGTCAAGAATGATATAAAGATATCTTTATATGAGCTTCGTTTGCCCTGATCGAACGAAGCGGGCTAGCTGAAGGCTGGTATCCAGGGGCATTCATGACCGCAGCGGCCGATCCGACCATCCCGCCAGGCGCGGTCACCCGCTTCCTGGCCTCGGCGCCGCCCTGGGTGTTCGCCCTCTACGGCGGCCTGTCGTCGTTCGCGGTCTATTTCGCCATGTTCGGCTATCGCAAGCCGTTCACCGCGGCCGCCTACGCCCATCCCGAAGGCTGGCCGTTCGCCTTCGACTTCAAGATCGCCCTCGTCATCGCCCAGGTCGCCGGCTACGCGACGGCCAAGTTCATCGGGGTCAAGGTGATCTCCGAGATGCGGGCCAACCACCGCGCCATGGCCATCCTGACCCTGATCTTCGGGGCGCAGATGGCGCTCCTGCTGTTCGGGACCCTGCCGACGGTGATCGGGCCGATGGCCATGTACCTGAACGGCCTATGCCTGGGCATGATCTGGGGCCTGGTCTTCGGCTTCCTGGAGGGCCGCCGCCTGACCGAGGTGCTGGGAGCCATGCTGTGCGCCAGCTTCATCCTGTCGTCGGGCGTGGCCAAGTCGGTCGGCAAGATGCTCTTGCTGTCCAATGTCGACGAGAAGTGGATGCCGGCCGTGTCAGGCCTAGTGTTCGCGCCGCTGATGCTGATCGCCGTCGTCGCCCTGGCCCAACTGCCGCCGCCCAACGCCGCCGACGAGGCCGAGCGCGTGCGCCGCGCGCCGATGACCCGCCGGGACCGCATCGCCCTGTTCGCCGCCCACGCCCCGGCCCTGATCCTGCTGATCGCGGTCTATGTGATGCTGACGGCCCTGCGCGACTTCCGCGACAACTTCTCGGCAGAAATCTGGGCCGAGCTGGGCTTCAAGAACGCCGCCGCGATCTTCACCCTGTCGGAGCTGCCGGTCGCCGCCATCGTGCTGGTCGGTCTCGCCGCCCTGATGGGCGTCAAGGACAACCGCCGGGCGGTGGCCTTCAACATCGGCTTCGTGGCCCTGGGCTTTGTCCTGCTCGGCGTCTCGACCCTGGCGTTCCAGCTACACGTACTCTCGCCCGTCTGGTGGATGATCCTGGCCGGCGCGGGGCTCTACATGGGTTACACGCCGTTCAACGCCATGCTGTTCGATCGCATGATCGCCGCGACCGGCAAGGTCGGCACGGCGGGCTTCCTGATCTATGTCGCCGACTCGTTCGGCTACATCGGCAGCATCTCTCTGCTGCTGGTGAAGTCGTTTGGCCACTTCGACATCGCCTGGGGCCAGTTCCTGGCCATCGGAGCCTATGTCGCCTGCGGCCTGGGGCTCGTGGGCCTGTTCTTCGCTCACCGTTTCCTGGCCAAGCTGTAGGGTCCCACCATGGCGTTGCATAAGATCAGCCTTCGCGCCCGGCGGGCGCTGACCGCCTTCCTCGAGAACGAGGCGGCCGGCGGCTATGTGCTGATGGTCGCCGCGGCCCTGGCCCTGATCGTCGCCAACTCGCCGCTGTCCGAGGCCTATTTCCACGCCCTGCACCTGAAGCTGGGGCCGATGGGCGTCCAGCACTGGATCAATGACGGGCTGATGGCCCTGTTCTTCCTGCTGGTCGGGCTGGAGATCAAGCGCGAGGTCCTGGACGGCCAGCTGTCCAAGCCCGCCGACGTGCTACTGCCCGGCGCGGCGGCCCTGGGCGGGGTGATCCTGCCGGCGGCGATCTACCTGGCCTTCAATCTCAAGCACCCCGAAAGCGTCGCCGGCTGGGCCATCCCCTCGGCGACCGACATCGCCTTCGCCCTGGGGGTTCTGGCCCTGATGGGGCCGCGCGTGCCGACCAGCCTGAAGGTGTTTCTGACCGCTATCGCCATCATGGACGACCTGGCGGCCATCGTGATCATCGCCCTGTTCTACACCGCCCAGCTGCACCTGTTGGCCCTGGCCGGCGCGGGGGCCGTGCTGCTGGCCCTCATCGCCCTCAATCGTCTGAAGGTGCTGGTGCTATGGCCCTATCTGCTGCTGGGCGCGGTGCTGTGGGTGCTGGTGCTGAAGTCGGGCATCCACGCCACCCTGGCCGGCGTCGCCCTGGCCCTGACCATCCCCCTGCGCGAGGGCGACCACTCGCCGCTGCATCGGCTGGAGCACGCCCTGCACAAGCCGGTGGCCTTCGTCATCACCCCGCTGTTCGGCTTCGCCAACGCTGGGCTTTCGTTCGCCGGCGTCGGCCTTGCGGCCCTGCTGGATCCCGTGCCCTTGGGCGTGGCCTTGGGGCTGTTCCTCGGCAAGCAGGTAGGCGTGTTCGGCGTCACCTTCGGCCTGGTGAAGGCCGGCTGGGCGCGGTTGCCGCGCGGAGCGAGCCTTGGCCAGCTCTACGGCGTAGCGGTGCTATGCGGCGTCGGCTTCACCATGAGCCTGTTCATCGGCGGCCTGGCGTTCAAGGACCCGCTGCTGATCGACGAGACCAAGATTGGGGTGCTGGCCGGGTCGCTGGCCTCGGCCCTGGTCGGCATGGCGATCCTGCGCGTGGCGAAACCGCCGCGCGCTTAAGGCAGTCGCGCCTTCAGGCGCAGGGCCGGCTTCTCGACCAGGAACCAGGACGCCGCCGCGAACGGCAGGGCTAGGGCCAGCGAGGTCAGCACGTTGAGCCGACCATGCTCGGCCAGCACCTGCTGCAGCGGAAAACTGTAGATGTAGAGGCCGTACGACAAGTCGGCCGGCAGCTTCGGCGCGGCCATGCGGCCCAGGGCGACGACGGTCAGTGGCAGCCCCATGAACCAGGTCGGCGTCGGCAACAGCACGAGGCCGACCACGGCCGTCCAGGCCGGCGGCTTGACCTCGAACGCCTCCAGCGCCGCGCCGCACAGGAAGAGCCAACCGTTCAGCGTCGCCAGCGAGGCCAGTCGCGCCAGGTCGCTCCTGGCGTCGAGACCGGTGACGTGCACGGCCAGGAATGCCCCCGCCGCCAGGATCGCCAACCCGGCCAGCACCGGCGCGCGCGCCAGCCGCAGGGCGCCCAGCAAGGCGAGACCCAGATAGGCGGTGAACTCCAGCCGCAGGCTCCACAGCGAGCCGTTGACGACATTGGGATAGGGCGCGTGCGCGAAGACCCCCGGCAGATCGTAGGTGACCGCGTAGAGGCTGAGGTTCTTCAGGACGTAGGTCAGCGGCGCGAGGCTGCCGAAATATTCCGAGACCGGCAGGCTGCTGACCAGCGGGCCCAGGACCAGGGCGGTCAGCAACAGCGCCGCCAGCAGGCCCGGCGCGATGCGCAGCACCCGCTTGGCCAGGAACGTCCCGACACCTGGCGTCCGCCGCAGGCTGGCGGTGACCAGGTAGCCGCTGATCACGAAGAAGATCCCGACGCCCAGCGCGCCCGGATCCGGCCCCCAGCCGATCATCCACGGCGCAGCGCCGTTCAGCACGCGCGCGTGATGGACCACCACCAGCGCGGCCGCGATCAGCCGGAGGTGATCGAAGCCGTTCGCTGCTGAGCCGGGTCGGGACACGCTCCCTGCTTAAGGGCGCCCGTCCCGACCTGACAAGCGGTTACCCGAACAACGGTACGGGTCCGCGCCCGCCGCCGTTCCAGTTGGCCCAGTTGGGGAACACATAGGGCAGATCGGCGGCGCTGACGCCGTACCATCGGGCGATTGCGCCGACGTACTCCTCGGTGGCGATGGTCGGGATCCAGCGGCCGTCGTTGGAGGCGTCGTCATTGCCGCCGAAGGTCACGTCCGGATAGCGGCCGTGGACCTTTCCGTTGGCCAGCGCGCCGCCGACGACGAGGTGGTTTGAACCCCAGGCGTGGTCGCTGCCGCCGCTGGCGTTGCCTTTGTACACCCGGCCGAAGTCCGACATCGTGAAGGCGGTGACGTTGTCCTGCAGGCCCAGCGCCTTCATGGCGTTGTAGAAACCGGCCAGGGCGTTGGCGAGGTCGGCATAGAGGCCGTTGTGCGCCGCCAGCTCGTTGGTGTGGGTGTCATAGCCGCCCTGGCTGACGAAGAAGGTCTGCTTGGCGTGGCCCAGCGCGCCGCGAGCCTCGATCATCCGGGCCGCGCGCAGCAGCTGGCGGGAGAGGTCCGAGGTCAGGGCCGCGCCGGTGGTCGGGTTGACGAAGTACTTGTCCACCGCCGAGGTCGTGGCGGTGACCACGCTGTTGGCCTGCACCGCCTGGGCGTAGGCGCTGCTCATGCCCTTGCCGGTCAGGTCGGTGACCGCGCCGTACGACGAGGCGTCGGCGAAGACGTCCAGGGCCGCCTGGCGGGTCTTGGTCGCCGCGTCGGTGGCCGCGGCGTTGTAGCCGTTGCGGACGATCGAGCCCGACGACGGCAGGATCAGCGGCGCGGTGCGGTCGCCGATCAGGCACAGGTTCGAGCCGGCGATCGAGATCAGCGGCGGCAGGTTGGACGTGCTGCCCGAGCGGTCGTTCATCCGCCCCATGAAGCCGTCCTTGTTGGCGGCTCGCATGCTCATGCCCTGCCACTGGTTCTGCTGGTCCTCGTGGGACATCAGGTTGACCGGGCGCAGGTCTGGCCGGCTGGTGTAGAGGGCCTTGGTCAGGGGCGCGAACAGGGTGCCGGTATTGAGCACCGCGCCCAGACCGCCGTCGTCCCAGACGGGCTTGAGGGCGCTCATCGCCCCGTGCAGGCCAAAGGCCGTGCCGGTCAGCGGCACCAGGCTCGACTGCGCCAGAGCCAGGCCCGTGCCGCGCTGCTTGGCGTAGTCGGCATAACGGCTGTCGGTGGGCATCACCATGTTCCAGGCGTCATTGCCGCCGAACAGGAAGACGCCGACCATGGCGCGGTAGCTGCCGGCGTCGGCCGCCAGAGCGCTGGACAGGCCCAGTTGCCCAAGGGCCGCGACGGCCGAGCCGCCCGCGACCATCTGCATGATTTCACGACGAGAAACGGTCATGGCTACGCTTACCGATCGACTTGGAAGAGCGGCGACGAGGCCGCGATGTAAAGGGCGACTTGCGCGCGCTTACGCGCCTGCAGGGCGGGGTCTTTGTTGGTGATGGCGGTCATGGCCGAGACCAGCGCCTGGCGCTGGGCCGACGTCATCGCGCCGTTCAGCATCACCAGGTTGATGCGGTCGATGGTCTTGCCGTCGTCCGTCCCGTTGGCTTCCCAGCTGGCCCAGTTGGGCACCGTGCCGAGGGCGCCCAGGGTCGGCTTGAACTCACCGCGCGTGGCGTCGCCGCCGACCGTCCAGTCGTAGACGAAGTTGTGGCGGGCGATCAGCGTCGAGGTGGTCATCAGCTTGGTGACCGGGCTGATCAGGCCGTCGCCCTGCGGCAGTGGGAAGTCATACGGATAGAAGTTGAACACCGACGGCGCGCGGAACGGGGCCTGGCCCATGCCGGCGTCGCGGGTGGTGAAGGCGTAGCCATCGGTCTGGTAGCCGATGGCGCGGGCCAGGGAGGTCGCCAGCAGCACCGGCTCCTTGACCTTGCCCGGCAGCTGCGAGCCGGCGCGGGCCTCACTGTCCAGGTAGATCGCCTTGATCACGGCCTTCATGTCGCCGCGCACGCCCGCACCGTTGTTGGCGAAGACGGCCGCGACGCGCTCGACATAGGCGGGGGTCGGGTTGGCCAGGGTCAGCTGCTGGATCAGGCGCTTGCAGATATAGGGGCCGGTGTTGGGGTGGTTGAACACCGCGTCCACCACCGCATCGACGCTGGCCTGCTGGGTGGCGTTGGCCGGCACCGTCTTGCCCAGGAAGGTCTTGGCGCCGGTGTCGTAGCGGCTGGCCACGACGATCATCGGCTGGGTCCAGTCGCGGGCGTTGTTGTCGGTGATGGCCGCGTTGTTCAGGCGGGCATAGGTCCAGCCGCTCAGCGCCCGGGCCACTTCCTTGACGTCGGTGTTGCTGTAGGCAGCGATGACGGCGCCGGTGTTGTCGGTCTGCGGCGTGCCATCCGGATTCAGCAGCACGGTTCCGACCGAGAACAGCTGCATCAGCTCGCGCGCATAGTTCTCGTTGGGCTGCGTCTTGTTGCTGTCGGCCATGTCGAGATACTCGCCCATGTACGGGTTCAGCGTGACGGCCTTGAGGATGTCGCGGTAGTTGCCGAAGCTGTTGGACAGCAGGATCTGGTTGAAAGTCGCCAGGCCCGCGGTGTTGCCGACGTCGACGGCCGAGGCGACGACGATCTGCGACAGCGCGAAGGCGACCCGCTGGCGCAGCTGGTCGTTCTGGCCGATGGCGTCGGCGTAGAACCGCAGCTGCATCGGCGTGGCCGAGAAGTTGTCGCGGTTGCAGTTGTTCAAGTCCGCGCCGCCCGCCGGAAACTGAGCCGAGCAGTAGTTGTTCAGCACCGGCTTGGCCGCCATGTCGGCATAGGTGCTGCCCGACAGCGTGAACTGCTCGTTCAGCCACGCCTCGGCGCTGCCCAGGGTGAAGATGCGATCGATCAGCTCGGGCGTCGGGCCAAAGCTTCCTTGCTTGGCCAGGCGCGCAGCCATCTCGCGGGTGAACTCCACCGGCGCCGTCGGGAAAGTGCCGCCCGTGCCGCCGGTCGAAATGCCCGCCGGCTTGCCGCCGTCGGACGATCCGCCGCCGCTGGAGCCACCGCCGCCCCAGGCGGCGAGGAAGAGGGTCAAACTCAGCGCGGCGGCCGAGCCCAGGTAGTGTTTACGCATGACAAGGTCCCTGACGCGCCGCGAGGGGTCGGCGCGCCCTAAGCTGGAAAACCAGAAAAACTGAAAGGATGAGCGGAGTTAGCGGTCCTGGAAGACGACCTCCCGGACCGCTCTGACGCCGTTCTGGCGGTGAAGTTGGACGAAGACGTCGACGACGCGCCGAACATGGTCGACGACGTCGGCGCGACGAAGATTGGCCCCGGCCTGCAGCGCCATCAGCGCCAGCTGGTCGACCGCGCCCGCCGGATCGTCGGCATGGACGGTGGTCATCGAGCCCGGGTGGCCGCTGGACACGGCGCGCAGGAACGAGAATGCCTCAGCCCCGCGCAACTCGCCCAGGATGATCCGGTCGGGCCGCAGGCGCAGCGAAGCCTGCAGCAGGTCCTCAACCGTGACCCGCGCCTCGCCCTGCTCGCCGCGCACGGCCACCAGGCCGACGGCGTTGGGGTGGGCCAGGCGGATCTCGGGCGCGTCTTCGATCAGCACCAGGCGCTGGTCGAGCGGGACCTCCTTGAGGAGGGCGTTGAGGAAGGTGGTCTTGCCGGTCGAGGTGCCGCCGCTGACCACGATGTTCTTGCCGGCCCGCACGGCGCCGGCCAGGAAATTACGGATGTCGCCGGCGTCGAGGAAGGCGCGCAAGATGGCGTCCGAATTGGTCTTCGGCGCCAGGACCTGGTCGAAGGCGCCGGACGCGGCGTAGTCGCTCAGGGACAGGTCGCTGACCACGTGCTTGCGGATCGCCAAAGCCAGGCCCTCGCGGGTGGCCGGCGGGGCGACGACCTGCACACGCGCGCCGTCGGGCAGCACGGCCGACAGCAGCGGATGCTCGCGGCTGACGCCCTGGCTGGACAGGCTGGCGACCTGGCGGGCTAGGCGCCAAAGGTTGGTCTCGTCCAGGGCCGGGACCTCGACGCGCTCAGCGGCTCCGCCCAGGCGCTCGACCCAGAGCTCACGAGGACGGTTCACATAGAGGTCGGTCACCCCCGGCTCGGCCAGCCAGGGCGCGAGCGGGGCGAGATACGCCTCCAGATAGACGCCGAGCTTGGCCGGGGCGGTCATTTGCGCACGCCCGAGAAGTCGAGGTCGCGGGCCACGAAGATCGTCACCGGCGCGCCCTGCGGCGTCTGGATGGTCGGGGCGACCTGGTCGCTCTTCATCACCGTGCCGGCCAGGTTCGCGGCCTCGGACGCCGAGCCGATATAGATCTGCGAGGTCGAGCGGGCGTTGTCCACGGCGGCGACACCAGCGTTCAGAACTGACATCAGGATCGACCCGCCAAAGCGGCTGAAGATGGGGCTAGCGACCTTGCCCTCCCGGCCGCCGCGACCCAGCGGGGCGGCGGCCGGAGACGCGATCTGGATCGAGACGCCGTCGGGACGGATCACCCGGGTCCAGACCACGAAGACGCGCGAGGCGCCCATGGCCACGCCCGACTTGTACTGGCCAATCACCCGGCTGCCGCGCGGGATCAAGACCGTCGAGCCGTCGAAGCTTTTGATGTCGCGGGTGACCATCGCCCGGGCCAGGCCCGGCAGGTCGGAATTGATCGCCGTCTCCATCACCGCCGGGATCACCGCGCCTTGCGGGATCATGGCGTCGAGATTGCGCATGGCCGTGGCCTTGGCCGGCTCGGCGTCGCTGGTCCCGACGCGGTCGGCGAACTTCTCGTCGGCGTTCAGGCCGGTGTCGGCCTTGGACGCCATCGGCGCGGCCTGGTCCATCGAGATGCTGGCCTTGATCAGGGCCGGCGCGCCGCCGAAGTCGACCACCAGGGTCGGGGCGCGGCGGCGCTGGTCGAGAT
>JAEXJH010000646.1 GCA_023445955.1 Pseudomonadota bacterium | reverse complement strand
GTGTTCTCCTTGGAGATCGACACCTTCTTTGCGCGGCCGAGCATGTTGAGGCCGACATTCTCCAGCTTGATGCCGAGATCCTCGGAGATGACCTGGCCGCCGGTGAGGATGCGATGTCTTCCAGCATGGCCTTGCGGCGGTCGCCGAAGCCCGGAGCCTTGACGGCGGCGACGCGCAGGCCGCCACGCAGCTTGTTGACGACCAGCGTGGCCAGGGCCTCGCCTTCGACGTCTTCAGCGATGATGACCAGCGGGCGGCCCGACTGGACGACGGCTTCCAGCACCGGCAGCAGCGGCTGCAGCGACGACAGCTTCTTTTCGAACAGGAGGATCAGCGGCTCTTCCAGCTGAACTTCCATCTTGTCGGCGTTGGTGATGAAGTACGGCGATAGGTAGCCGCGGTCGAACTGCATGCCTTCGACGACGTCGAGTTCGGTTTCGGCGGTCTTGGCTTCTTCGACGGTGATGACGCCTTCGTTGCCGACCTTGTCCATGGCCTTGGCGATCATCTCGCCAACTTCCTTGTCGCCGTTGGCCGAGATGGTGCCGACTTGAGCGATTTCAGCGTTGGTCGTGACCTTCTTCGACGACGCCTTGATGTCCTCGACGGCGATCAGGACGGCCTTGTCGATGCCGCGCTTCAGGTCCATCGGGTTCATGCCGGCGGCGACCGACTTGAGGCCTTCCTGGACGATGGCTTGGGCCAGGACCGTGGCGGTCGTGGTGCCGTCGCCGGCCTTGTCGTTGGTCTTCGAAGCCACTTCGCGGATCATCTGCGCGCCGAGGTTCTCGAACTTATCCGACAGTTCGATTTCCTTGGCGACCGAGACGCCGTCCTTGGTGGTGCGCGGGGCGCCGAACGACTTTTCGATGACGACGTTGCGGCCCTTGGGACCCAGGGTCACCTTCACGGCGTTGGCGAGCACGTTGACGCCGCGCAGCATCTTGTCGCGCGCGTCCGAGCCGAAATAAACGTCTTTAGCGGCCATGTTGGGCGCCTTTCTAATCTAGGAAATTCGTGAGGAAGAAAGCGTCTGGAAGACGGGAGGGATTAGCCCTCGACCACGCCCAGGACGTCGCTTTCCTTCATGATCAGGAGGTCCTGACCGTCGACCTTCACTTCCGTGCCCGACCACTTGCCGAACAGGATGCGGTCGCCAGCCTTGACGTCCAGAGCGACGACGTCGCCCTTGTCGTTACGCGCGCCGGGGCCGACGGCGACGACTTCGCCCTCTTGCGGCTTTTCCTTGGCGGTGTCGGGGATGATGATCCCGCCCTTGGTCTTGGTTTCTTCTTCGACGCGCTTCACGAGGACGCGGTCGCCCAGGGGACGAAACTTCATGGGTGTTCTCCGTCGGAACGGTTTGTGTAAAAGCGTTCGCTGGACCGGGGGAGCTGCGCTGTTAGCAGTCGCTCCCATCGAGTGCCAACGTCGGGCGTGAGTTAGGCAGGGGGCTCGGGGGAGTCAAGGACGACGCCCGCGAACTTTTCGCAAAGGGTAAACGGGAAGGGGCTTTCGATGTTCGACCACATGGGTCTCGGCACGGCCGATTACCAGCGCGCGACCGCCTTTTATGACGCCGCCCTGGCGCCGCTTGGCATCCGCCAGCTCTATGTCGTGCCCAAGGAATTCACCAATGGCGTCGATGTCGTCGGCTACGGCAAGGACCGGCCGATGTTCTGGGTGGCCGGCCAGGACCCGACCCGCGGCAAGCTGCATATCGCCTTCGCCGCGGAAACCCGCGAGCAGGTCGACGCCTTCTATGAAGCGGCGCTGAAATCCGGCGGAAAAGACAATGGACCGCCCGGACTTCGCCCACATTACGATAAGGACTACTACGGCGCGTTCGTTCTGGACCCGGACGGCTTCAACGTCGAGGCTGTCTGCCGCGCGCCGGAATAGGCCAACCTAGGGGAAGCCATGTCGAGCTACGTCCTGTCGCTGTTCCTGGCGGTCCTGGCCTGTGTCATCGGCGGGAGCCTGGGCGGCATGATCCTGGCGCGGCCGCAGACCATGCTGGGCCTGGCGGGACTGGCCGATGACGACACCCCCAAGCCGCCGCTGTTCGCCGAAGGCCGCGCCCTGGGCGGGGTGCTGATCGCCTCGCATGGCGTGGCGGCGCTTTATCTCGGCTACCAGCCGCGGATCGGGGCGGCCATGGCGCTGGCCCTGGCGGTCGCCTGGCTGGGGGCTGCGGCGGGGCGGGCGATCTCGGCGGCGCTGGACGGCGAGGCGGGCCGCTACAACAGCGGCGCGATGATCTTCAACGCCCTGATCGGCATCACGCTGAGCCTGCCGTTCTTCCAGATCGGCCGTGTCGTTTTGCACGGCGCGCGACTGGCCTAACTTCCGCCCAAGGTCTAGCTTCGACTCGTCCGGAGATTGCGGATGGCGAGTTTTATGACTTCACGGCGAGAAATTATCGGCGGCGGCCTGGCGGCCTTGGCGCTGACGAGCAGCGCGCGGGCGGAAATTCCGCCGGGGGCCAAGCTGCGGGCGCCGGACCTCGCCCCGCGCGCCGAGGCGCTCGACACGCCGGCCTTGCGCAACAACATCCTGGCCAGGAGCTTCAGGCAGCCGCCGGCTGGCATGGTGGTTCCGCGCATCAAGGTCGAACGGGCTTCCGGGACTCGCGACCTGGCGTTCCAGCCGGGGCTGACTCTGCTGTCGCTCTGGGCGCCGTGGTGCGCGCCCTGCCTGCTGGAGCTGAAGGATTTCGCCGCCCAGCAGAGCGTCTACGAGGGCAAGCGCTTCCGCATCCTGCCGGTGCTGACCGCGCCGCGCGGCGACATCGCGCTGGCCGAGGCTAATGCCCTGCTGGCCAAGGTCGGGGCTGGCGCGCTGCCCGTGGTGATCGACCGCTCGGAAAACGGCAAGGCTCTGTTCGAGACCCTGACGCGGCGCGAGACGCCGGGCGGCTTCAGCATGGGCCTGCCGTGCAACCTGCTGGTCGACGAAAAGGGCCGTGTGCTGGGCCGGCAGTTTGGCGCGCCGCACACGGTGGCTGGGGTCAAGCTGGCGCCGAACGAGCAGCCGACGCCGGAGATGATGGCGGAGGCCCGCAGCATGTGGTTGGTGGCCGACGGCCAGGCCCTGCTGGGCGCGCTACAGCGCGGCGAGATCGCCAGCCCTGCCCAGCGCCCGTTCGTGAGCTAACAGCCAACGCTTGCGGTCGATCCCGCCGCCATAGCCGGTCAGCGAACCGTCCATGCCGATCACCCGATGGCAGGGGGCGACGATGCTAAGCGGGTTGGAGCCGTTGGCGTGACCGGCGGCGCGGACCGCGGCGGGGCGACCGGCGCGTAGGGCGAGTTCGGAATAGGTGATGGTCTCGCCGGCGGGGATCGCGCACAGCGCCGTCCACACCGCGTGCTGGAAGGCCGTGCCGTTGGTGGCCCAGGCGATGGTGTTCAGGGTGTCGAGCTGACCACCGAAATAGGCGGCGATGGCGTCGCGGATGGCGGCGGGCGCGGCGGCGGGCTCGGGTCGCAGCGGGCCGTAGTGGGTCCTCAGCAGGCGATCAAGGCGGTGCTCGTAGTCGTGGAAGTCCAGCGCGCGGAGAAGGCCAGCCTCGTCGGTGACGATCAGCAACTCGCCGATCGGCGAGGGCGCGCGGTCCAGGACAAGGCGGGCGGGACGACTCATCGGGCGATCATCACCCGGACGCGATGAGCCGTCCGCCCGTTTGTTGCTAGCGGATGCCCGGCACGTGCAGGGCGGCTTCCTTCTCGGCCTTCTGCTTGAAGACCAGGTCGCCGTACTTGCCGTATTCCATGCGGGCGATCGTGCGCTGGTGCACCTCGTCCGGACCGTCGGCCAGGCGCAGGGTGCGGATGCCGGCATAGGCCTTGGCCAGGCCGAAGTCGGTGGTCACGCCGCCGCCGCCGTGGGCCTGGATGGCGTCGTCGATGATCTTCAGGGCCAGGCGCGGGGCCGCGACTTTGATCATGGCGATCTCGAGACGGGCCGACTTGTTGCCGGCCTTGTCCATCATGTCGGCGGCCTTCAGGCACAGCAGGCGGCACATCTCGATGTCGATGCGGGCGTCGGCGACGCGCTCTTCCCACACCGAGTGGTCCGAGACGTACTTGCCGAAGGCTTTGCGGCTCATCAGGCGCTTGCACATCTTTTCCAGCGCGACTTCCGCCGTGCCGATGGTGCGCATGCAGTGGTGGATGCGGCCGGGGCCCAGGCGGCCCTGGGCGATCTCGAAGCCGCGGCCTTCGCCCAGCAAGAGGGCGTCCTCGATCGGCACGCGCACGTCCTTGAGGATGACCTCGGCGTGGCCGTGCGGGGCGTCGTCATAGCCGAACACCGGCAGCATGCGGACGATCTCGATGCCCGGGGCGTCCAGCGGCACCAGGACCTGGCTCTGCTGCTGGTGGCGGCTGGCGTTGTCGGGATCGGTCTTGCCCATGACGATGGCGACCTTGCAGCGCGGATCACCCACGCCCGACGACCACCACTTGCGGCCGTTGATCACGTAGTGGTCGCCGTCGCGGACGATCGAGGTCTCGATATTGGTGGCGTCCGAGCTGGCCACGGCCGGCTCGGTCATCAGGAAGGCCGAACGGATCTCGCCGTTCATCAGCGGGCGCAGCCACTTTTCCTTCTGCGCCAGCGTGCCGTAGCGCATCAGCACTTCCATGTTGCCGGTGTCGGGCGCCGAGCAGTTGAAGACTTCCGAGGCGAAGCCGACCTTGCCCAGTTGTTCGGCGATCAGGCTGTATTCCAGGTTGGTCAGCTGCACGCCTTCGAACTGGAAGGTGTCGTCGACGTGAACCTGGCCGCTGTGCGGCGGCATGAAGAAGTTCCACAGGCCGGCGGCCTTGGCCTTCTTTTTCAGCTCTTCGACGACCTGAACGACCTTCCAGCGCTCGGCGCCGAGGACATTCATCTCGGCCTCGTAGACCGGGATCGCCGGATAGACATGCTCGTCCATGAACGCGGTGACGCGATCCAGGAAGCTGCGTTGCGTGGGGGAGATATCGAAGTCCATGGCCGTTTCCCTCTACCCGCTTCTCTATGTGTCAAACGCTTGTTTGAAGTGTTTGTAGACCGGCTTTCCGCGGGCGGCAAGCGGTCCCGTCGCGTAAAGCCGGGTTGTCACGGCGGCGCTCCTGTCCGACAACGGATCCATGCTGAACCTGACCGCCGACACTCTGCAGGGCCGCTATGTCCGGCTCGAACCGATCACCATCGATCACCGCGACGAGCCGAAGGCTGCGGTCGACTGCGATCCCGCCAGCTGGGAGATCATGTCGGTCAACGGTTGCGGCGAAGGCTTCGAGGACTTCTGGGGCGCGCTGCAGGGCGAGACCGACCGCGGCGAGCGCATCGGCTACGCCATCCGCCGCCTGTCGGACGGCAAGGTGATCGGCACGTCCAGCTACCTGAACATCCGCCGGCTGCACGGCGGGCTGGAGATCGGCGCGACCTTCCTGAACCCGGAGGCTCGCTCGGGCCCGGTCAATCCGGAGAGCAAGCGCTTGCTGCTGGCCCACGCCTTCGAAAAGGGCCAGGCCATCCGCGTTGAGTTCATGGTCGACGTGCGCAACGCCCGCAGCCAGGCCGCCATTGAGAAGCTGGGCGCGACCAAGGAAGGCGTGCTGCGCAATCACAAGGTCACCTGGACCGGCCACATCCGCGACACGGCGGTGTTCTCGATCACCGACTATGACTGGCCGGCGATCCGCGAGCGGCTGGAGTTCCGCCTCAGCGAGACGTTCGTCTAAGGCGCTGGCGTCTAGCGCGCATCGAAAATAAAACGTCGTTCTCTCGACGGTTGTAAGACTTCTAAAATGAACAGGCTCTAAGGTCGGGTCTCATGACGGCCATCTGCTGCCTGCGTATCCTGTTCACCGTTGGCGAGAGCCAGCCGGGTGAAGTCCCCAAGCACAAGGCGCAGGGGGTCGCGGACGCGTTCCTGAAAGCCCGCTGGCGCGCGCCGCGCAAGTGCGGGGCCGTGGCGCCGATGGCGTTCGTCCTGGCCGACAATCGCGTCGAAACGCTCGACCCCACCGAGATGCAGGCCCTGGCCGCCGAGCTGGAGAAGGTGCTGTTTCCCGGGCGTCCTATTGGTCAGATCGCTTTGATGACCTTCGAGGGCGACGAGCAGGCCGTCCTGAAATTCGCCGCCCTGACCCAGGCCGAACTGGCTGGCCTGATGGCCGGCGAGGGCTACGAGGGTCCGGCCGGCCGCGTCCACGTGGTCACCGCCGACAGCGTCGAGCCGCGTCCCAGCACCCGCGAGGAGGCCAAGACCTTCGCCGAGGACAAGGCCAGCGCCAAGAAACAGGGCCTGGCGGCCGCCACCACGGTCGCGCCGGAACGTCCGGCCAAGGCCGCCGCGCCCGTCTCCACCGTGCCCGCGGCCGAACCGGTCAAGCCGGCCGCGCCGAAGGCCGAGCCCGTCTTCGCGCCGGTCCCGATTGCGCTCGACGAGACCCCCAAGGCCGCGGCCGCCAAGCCCGCCGCCGCCGCCAAGGTCGTCGCACCGCCGCCGCCGGCCGAAACCGGTTGGTGGGGCGTCTATGACCTGCGCCAGAGCGCCTTCGTCGGCTCGGCCATCGCCATGCGCTCGGACCTCATCGGCCCCGCGCCGGAAGACGACGGCAAGCTGTTGAAGCGCGACCTGATCTGCCTGACCGACACGCAAGCCGCGCTGAAGACCGCCGCCTTCGGCGAGATCCACGTGCCGTTCGGCTTCTGGAACCTGACCACGCCAGCCTCGCAGGAGGCCTACAAGAGCCGTCTGTCGCGCTATCCGCTGGACCAGCAGCCGCGCCTGACCGCCACGATCTACGCCACGCCGCGCGAGGCCTCGATCGGCATGCTGCAGCAGATGCGCCTGTTCCTGAAGGGCAGCTTCTCGCGGATGGACGTCCAGGTCTGCGACCCGACCTTCCCGATCTCGGGCCTGCCGCCCGAACTGGTCGACAGCATCACCCTCGTCCTGAACGGCGAGACCGAGCACGAGCGGCTGAAGCAGATCCTCAAGTTCGTCGAGCGCAAGGCCGCCTACGCCGCCAAGGAGGTCGTGCAGGCCGTGGCCAACGTCACCTCGGCGGTCGAACTGGAGGCCTGCAAGGCCGCCGGCATCGCCTTCGTGCGCGGCCCGGCGATCAGCGACTTCCTCGACAAGCCGGCCGCCGGTCCCGAGGGCGGGACCCTGAGCGCGGCCAACGCCGCCTAGGCTTCGGGCGTCTCGAAGGTGAACACGACGCTGTCGGCCGAGCGCTGGCTAGGTCCGTGGAACACCGCCTCGACATTGTTGCCATCCGGATCCCAAAGGAACGCGGCGTAATAGCCCGGATGGTACGGCCGCTCGCCCGGCCCGCCGTTGTCGCGGCCGCCGGCGGAAAGCCCTGCCTTGTAGAAGCGTTCGACCGTCTCGCGATCCTTGGCCTGGAAGGCCAGGTGGATGTGCGTCGCCGGCTCGCCCGCGTCGATCCACAGCTCGTCGGCGTCCAGGTGGGTGTCGTCTTCATTGTAGGGCGCGCCCAGCGCTTCCAGCACCGCGCGATAGAAGCGCTTGGTCGCCTCCAGGTCCCTGGCGCGCAGGTGGATGTGGTCGATCAGACGGCCGCGATGGACTTCCATGGGACACCTCCGGTTTCGGGTCCGAACGCCCCGGGCGCGGAATTTGTTGCGGCCCGCTTGACCCTCACGCCGCGTCAGACCTGACTGATCGGCCCATCGAAAGAGGGAAGGTTCACTTGAGCGTCTACACGGTCAAACAGATGGCGAAGCTGTCGGGCGTCTCGGTGCGGGCTCTGCACCACTACGACGCCATCGGCCTGCTGCGGCCCCGCGCCGTCGGGGCCAACGGCTATCGCTACTATGACCGCCAGGACCTGCTGCGCCTGCAGCAGATCTTGTTCCACCGCGCCCTGGAGGCTCCGCTGAAGGACATCCAGGCCGCGCTGGACGACCCGCGCTTCGACCTCGCCGCCGCGCTTCGCGCCCATCGCGAACGCCTGGCGGCGCAGGCCGAACGCTACGCCAAGCTGGTGGACGTCGTGGACCGCACCCTCGCCGACCTCAAAGGAGACGAGACGATGGAAGACAAGGAGATGTTCATGGGCTTCGACCCGGAAAAGCAGGCCCGGCACGAGGCCGAACTGGTCGAGCGCTATGGCGACGGCATGGCCGAGAAGATCGCCCACTCGAAGGCGGGCACGAAGAGCTGGGGCAAGGCCGACTGGGACGGCTTCAAGCAGGAAGGCGTCGCGATCGAGCACGACATGGCCAAGGCCTTGGCTCAGGGCTTGCCGGCCGATAGCGACGCGGTGGCGGCGATCATGCGGCGGCACTGGGCGTGGATTGGGAAGTCCTGGAACCGGGAGCCGACGCCGGAGGCGTTCACGGGGCTGGGGCAGCTGTATCTGGACAGCCCCGAGTTCACCGCACGCTACGAGGCGATCGCGCCGGGGCTGACGGAGTATCTGGCGACGGCGATGCGAGTGTTTGCGGAGAAGCGGGCGGCCTAGCGGGCCCGAAAACCTCCTCCTTCGACAAGCACAGGATGAGGTTTTCTAC
>JAEXJH010000645.1 GCA_023445955.1 Pseudomonadota bacterium | reverse complement strand
AGCGCCCCCTCCGTCTCGTCGCCTATCGGCGCCGATCCACCTCCCCCGTTTTAGGGGGGAGGAGAAGCACCTCCTGCCCCGCTTGCGGGGGAGGTGGCGCGATGCGGATACGCATCGTGACGGAGGGGGCGCTAGGGCCTAAGCCTCCAGCAGCGCCCGGATCCGGCACACCACCCCGTCGGGATGGAAGTCGATCGCCGCCGAGCCCGACAGCTCCGCCGCCAGGCCGCGTTCGATCAGGCGCGAGCCGAAGCCGCGGCCGGTCGGCGGCGAGACGGGCGGGCCGCCGCTTTCGGTCCAGGTCAGGTCCAGCCGCGCCGCGCCGGTGTCGGGGGCCAGGTCCCAGGCCACGCGGATGCGGCCCTCGGGCGTCGACAGCGCGCCGTACTTCATGGCGTTGGTGGCCAGTTCGTGCAGGGCCATCGACAGCGACAGGGCGGTCTTGGGCGACAGGCGGATCGAGGGGCCGGAGAGCTCGAACCGGCCCGCGCCGCCGTGCAGGGCCGCCAGCCGCGTGGTGACGTCGTGCAACTCGGCGCCTTCCCAGTTCTCGCGGGTCAGCAGATCGTGGGCCTCGGCCAGGGCGACGATGCGGCTGGAGAAGGCCTCCTGCGCCTGGGGCAGGGCGCGCTCGCCGGTGAAGCTCTGGGCGGCGATGGCCTGGATGGTCGCCAGGCTGTTCTTGACCCGGTGGTTCAGCTCGTTGACCAGCAGTCGCAGGTGCAGCTCGGCGCGCTTGCGGTCGGTGACATTGACCACGGCTCCGACAAAGCGGTGCGGCTTGTCGTCGTCGCCGAAGAACACCTTGCCCTTCACGCTCAGCCAGCGCTCGACATGGTCGTCGCGGCCGATGGTGCGGAACTCTGTCGCGTAGTCGGCGCGGATGGCCGGATCCAGCGACAGGGCCATCGCCTCGCGCACCTTGTCCTGGTCGGCGGGGTGCATGCAGGCGACCGTGGTGTCGATGTCGATCGGGTCGCCGACCTTGAACCCGAACATCTGGTAGCAGCGGTCCGACCAGATCAGATCGCCCGTGTCGACATTCATGTCCCAGGTGCCGACATCGGCCGCGTCGACCGCCAGGCGCAGGGTCTCTTCCTGGCTCAGCAGGCGGTCGATGGACTCGCGCCGCTCGGTGACGTCCGAGGCCACGCCGACGAAGCGCACGCACTGGCCGTTCTCGAAAAAGGCCCGGCCAAAGGTCTCGATCCAGCGCAGCACGCCGTCGCCGTGGCGGTGGATGCGGTACTCGATGTGGATGCCGCCGGCTCCGGCCGGATCCATGGCGGCCGCCACCGAGGCGCGGACCATCGCCAGGTCGTCGGGATGCACCAGCTTCTCGAACGTCTCGGTCGCCGGCGTCTCGTCCAGCGAGAGGCCGAACATCCCCCGCGCGCGCTCGTCCCAGAACCGCTGGCCCAGGTGGGGCTTGTGATCCCAGCGACCCAGCCCCGCGGCCTGGGCGGCCAGGTCCAGGTCCTGGCGTGCGGCGACCAGCGCGGCCTCGACGGTCTTGCGCTCGGTGATGTCGATGATCACGCCGGTGTTGCGCGAGGGCTGGCCCTCGGGGTCCAGATAGGCGCGGCCGCGGGTATAGACCCAGCGCACCGAGCCGTCGGCCTGGACCAGGCGATACTCCTCGGTGAAGTCGCCGCCGTCCTGGGCCGCCTTCAGGGCGATGTCGCGGATGCGCTGGCGGTCGTCGGGATGAACGGCCGGCGTGTAGCTCTGGGCCGGCAGCCCGGCCTCTGCGAACTCGGGCGCGATGCCGTGCAGCTCGGCGTAGCGGGCGTCGGCATAGACCTTGTTGGCCTTGATGTCCCACTCCCAGGCCCCGACTACGCCAGCGACCTCGCGGGCCATCTCGTAGCGTTCCTGGGTGGTGCGCAGCGACTCCTCGGCCGCCACGGAGCGCGAGACTTCGACCGCCGTGACCAGCACGCCGCCGACGCCATTCGCGGCGAGGGCGTCGGGGACGGGGCTGTAGCTGACGGTGAAATAGCCGGTCTCGATCCCGCCGCCGCGACGGACCCTCAGGGGCAGCTGATCGAACGCGAAGCCGCCGCTGGCGCCCGACAGGATGTCGGTGTGCAGCGTGCGGATCGAGGCCTGGAAGTCGGGAGACATGTCGCCCAGCTTCATGCCCAGGGCGCGGGGGTGGTTCTCGCGCAGGGCCGGGGCATAGGCGTCGTTGTAGATCAGGACCAGTTGGGGACCCCAGCGCAGGGCCATGGGGAAGTTGGTGGCCAGGATCATGTCCACGGCCAGGCGCAGGGCCGGCGACCAGGCGTCCAGCGCGCCCAGATCCGTCTGCGACCAGTCAAACGCACGGACGCGCCCGGCCATCTCGCCGCCGGCGATTTTGGTCAGTACAGGCGCGGCCCGAGCATTGCCCTCGCCCATTCGCGGTCCCCCATCCGGTCAGCCGACCGGCCCTGAACAAGGTGAACCCATCGCCCTGATGGTTTCAAGCGCCGCCTTGGTTAACGACCGCATGAAAACGCCCGGAGAACGCGAAAGGTTCTCCGGGCGCAACTCGTTGTTCGAAATGGGAATTAGTCGATCGGGGACCAGGACTTGGCGGCCGGAGCGGCCGGACGCTTGGGTCCGCGGAACTCGTTCTGGGGACCGCCGGGCTTCTTGCCTTGGCCCTGGCCCGGGTTGCGGCCGCCATTGCCACCGCGCCCCTGAGCCTTCTGTCCGCCCTCGGCGCGGCCGCCGCCGCCGCCCTGGCCGCCGTTGCGGGCGCCATTGCGGGGACGCTTGCGGCGCAGTTCCGACGGCACGTCGTTGCGCGGATCGGCCTTGCGCGGATCGACGTACTTCTCGGCCGGGACCAGCTTGTCGGCGACGGCCGCGGCGGCCGCCAGCTGCTTGTCGTTGCGGCGGTCGAAGGACGGGATCGTCTGGCGGGTGGCCTTCTGGATGTCCTTCAGCAGGTTACGCTCGTCATCGGCGCAGAAGCTGATGGCGATGCCGTCCTTGCCCTTGCGGGCGGTGCGGCCGATCCGGTGGACATAGGCCTCCGGCACGTTGGGCAGCTCGTAGTTGATGACGTGGCTGACGTCGTTGACGTCGATGCCGCGCGCGGCGATGTCGGTCGCCACCAGGGCCCGCATCTCGCCGGCCTTGAAGGCGGCCAGGGCGCGCTCGCGTTGGCCTTGGGTCTTGTCGCCGTGGATCGAGGCGGCCTCGATGCCGGCGGCGTTCAGGTACTTGGCCACCCGGTCGGCGCCGCGCTTGGTGCGGGTGAAGACGATGGTGCGCGAGAAGCTGTTGTCGGCGAACAGCTCGGCCAGCAGCGGACGCTTGCGCTGGGCCTCGATGAACAGCACGCGCTGGTCGATGCGCTCGACCGTCGTGGCCTGCGGGGCCACCGAGACCTGCACCGGATCCTTCAGCAGCTCGCCGGCCAGCTTGCCGATCTCGCTGGGCATGGTGGCCGAGAAGAACAGGTTCTGGCGGTTCTTGGTCAGCTGGCTGGCGATCTTGCGGATCGGCACCACGAAGCCCAGGTCCAGCATCTGGTCGGCTTCGTCGAGCACGAAGATCTCGGTGCCCGAGACGTTGGCCGACTTCTCGGCCATGTGGTCCATCAGGCGGCCGGGGGTGGCCACCAGCACGTCGATGCCGCCGGCCAGGGCCTTCATCTGCGGGCCGTACTTCACGCCGCCGTAGATGGTGTGGACGCTGAGGCCCATGTGGACGGCGTAGGCCTTGAAGTTCTCGGCGATCTGGGTGGCCAGTTCGCGGGTCGGGGACAGGACCAGGCAGCGGAAGCCGCGGCGCGGGGCCGGCTTACGGTCCTCGGCCAGGCGCTGCAGGATCGGCAGGGCGAAGGCGGCGGTCTTGCCGGTGCCCGTCTGGGCGATGCCCAGCAGGTCCTTGCCCTGCAGGATCACCGGAATGGCCTGGGCCTGGATCGGCGTCGGCTCCTTGTAGCCCTTCTCGGCAAGGGCCTTCAGCAGCGGCTTGGCCAAGCCAAGGTCGGAAAATTGAGTCACGAGTGTTTGTCTTAATCATGCGCCGAATGCAGCCCATGCGTCCTCGCACGGCTGGCCCCTCGGCTGGTCGTCGGGGGAGCGCCCCGCGTGCACGGGCTCTCTAATGAGAAGCTCTTCAGGGCGCTCGACAGGCTGGTCCGAAAACGGACCCTCACGCGGCTGGAGCGCCAATAGCGCCAATGGGGCGCGAGGTGCATATCGCGTGTTGCAGTGCAAAAGTCAAGGAACGCAACGGCTCGGCCCCTTGCCAGCGTCAGATCGCCGCGCCAAACCCACCCCATGACCAAGCCGATCGTCCTCGTCGCCGCCGCCGCCCTGATCGATGTCGACGGGCGGGTGCTGATCTGCCAGCGGCCGCAGGGCAAGTCGCTGGCCGGCCTGTGGGAGTTTCCGGGCGGCAAGGTCGAGCCCGGCGAGACGCCTGAGGAATGCCTGATCCGCGAGCTGGATGAGGAGCTGGGCATCAAGGTCGCCCAGGCCTGCCTCGCGCCGTTCGTTTTTGCGTCCCACAGTTACGAGTCTTTTCACCTCATGATGCCACTCTACCTGCTGCGTCGCTGGGAGGGTCAAGTGACGCGCAAGGAGCATGAGGGCCTGGCATGGGTGAAACCGGACAAGCTTGCGGACTATCCGATGCCGCCCGCGGACGAGCCCCTGGTGGCCTGGCTGCGCGATCTGCTCTGAAGCGGTTCTGGGCCGACGAGTCCGGCGCCACCGCCATCGAATACGGCCTGATGATCAGCCTGATCGCCCTGGCCCTGGTCGGCGCCTTCACGGCTGTCAGCGGCGCCATCAATGGCGCCTTCACCAAGGCCAGGAACGCCGTCGGGACCTAGGGCGCGGGCTTCTCGCCCGTCGATTCTTCCTTCACGCCCAGCGCGTCGGCCAGCCGCATCTTGGCCGAGCCCGGCCGCAGCGGCTTTTGCTGGCTGTCGTGCGGCGCCCAGCCCGTCACCGAGACGATCTCGAACGTCGCCGGCACCCGGCCATCGGCCTCGGCGAAGCGCTCGACATAGAGCTCCATCGCCCGGAACAGCACCTTGCGGCCCAGAGGCTTGCGCGAGCGGTCCAGCAGCACGCTGGTCTCGCCCATGGCCCGCAGATCCTGCAGCAGCTTGATCGGATGGCTGTAGCGCACCTTCACGCGATCGACATCCGCGACGGGCAGGGCGAAGCC
>JAEXJH010000644.1 GCA_023445955.1 Pseudomonadota bacterium | reverse complement strand
GTCCAGATGCTAGAGCGCCCGCGACCCGGACAGGATCGCGGGCGTTTTTGCGTGCACCCTCGAGCCCTACGATCTGGGCCCGGGCTTTCGCCGGGGAGAGCGGATGGTGGAGCAACCTTCACCGTGGGAGGACGTTCCCCACATCCCAACCTTGGGGCCAACCTGAACGGCGCTTCATCGGGGCGCCGGAAAATGGCCTTGCAGCGGCCTTCGCGCAGGCCAAGGTTGCGGCTAAGGAGTTTGCATGACCACTCGCCGTTTCCTCCTCGCGGCCGGCCTCGCCGCCGCCCTGGCTTCGCCGGCCTTCGCCCAGCAAGCCAAGCCCGTCCCGGCCGCGCTCACGGCCGACCAGAAGGCCCTGCTGGACAAGGCCACCGCCTATATCCAGGGCCTGTCCTCGGCCAAGGGCCGCTTCGTGCAGACCGATGCGCGCGGGACCCAGACGCAAGGCACATTCTACATGCAGCGCCCCGGCAAGGCCCGGTTCGCCTATGATCCGCCGGCCGGCCTGCTGGTCGTCAGCAACGGCAACAACGTCAACATCTTCGACAGCCGGCTGAAGACCTATGAGAGCTATCCGCTCAGCAAGACGCCGCTGAACCTGCTGCTGGCCCGCGAGGTTCGCCTGGATCGCGGCGTGATCATCACCGATGTGCGCCCGCTGGCCGACGGCTTCACCATCGTGGCCCAGGACGCCAAGCGCCAGGCGCTGGGCCGGATCTCCATCGACTTCTCCAACGGCCCGATCGGGCTGATGGGCTGGACGGTCACCGACATCAAGGGCGGCCAGATCCGCGTCCGTCTGATCGATTTCGCCGAGACTTCGGACCTGGATCCGAAACTCTTCGTGCTGACCGATCCGCGCCGGAAAGTCGGCAAACCCTAGCGTTGTCGGGAATGTGACATTACCACAACAGGCAAGAATCAACCCGTCCTGGGGTTGACTTAATGTTTGGACGTGGCATATTTAACACGCATGGCGATGAGCGACCGACCCGCTCTTCGCAAACCGTGCCGGATCCTATCCCCTCCCGGCGGCGGCATGAGAGACTAGACTTTCGCCCTAGCGCCCCTGCGCTAGGGCGTTTTTCTTTCCGGTCTCCGAAAACCGCGATAGAGCGAGGCCATGCGCCTCCGTATCGCCACCTGGAACGTCAATTCCGTCCGCCTCCGCGCCGAGCAGGCCGCCCGCTTCGTCGACGAGCAGGCTCCGGATGTCCTGTGCATGCAGGAGATCAAGTGCCAGGAGCACGAGTTCCCGCGCGAAGCCTTCGAGGCCATGGGCCTCAAGCACATCAAGATCGCCGGCCAGAAGGGCTGGCACGGCGTGGCCATCGCCTCGCGCCTGCCGTTCGAGGACGTGCCGACCCTGATGAACTGCCGCGAGGGCCATGCCCGCTGCGTGGCGGTCAAGGTCGCCGGCGTCGACATCCAGAACTTCTACATCCCGGCCGGCGGCGACACGCCCGACCGGATCGGCAACCCGAAGTTCGACCACAAGCTGGATTTCTACGAGACCCTGACGGCGGCGCTGAAGAAGCGTAACCCCAAGGATCCGCTGATCGTCACCGGCGACCTGAACATCGCGCCGGGCGAGAACGACGTCTGGAGCCACCGCCAGATGCTGAAGGTGGTCAGCCACACGCCGCCCGAGCTGGAAGCCTTCGATGCGATGATGAAGTCGATGGACCTGCTGGACCTGCCGCGCCTGGCGACGCCGGAGCCGGAGAAGCTGTTCAGCTGGTGGAGCTACCGCGCCGCCGACTTCCGCAAGTCCAACCGCGGCCTGCGCCTGGACCACATTCTCGCAAGCCCCGGCCTGCGGGATGCGGCGATCGTGGATGGCAAGGTGTCTTCGCGCGTCCACGACAATGTCCGCGAGTGGGAACGCCCCAGCGACCACGCCCCGGTGACGGCGGATCTGAAGGTCTAGAAGTAGCCGGCGCTTTCCAGATCCTCCGCCAAGCTCGGCCCCGTCGGCGTCCAGCCCAGGGTTTCGCGCGTCCAGGTCGCGGAGGTCGCCGCGTCCATGCCGGCGAACATCGCAAACCACCCGAAGTGCTCGGCCGGCCGGCTTTCGACTGGCACGCCCAGACCCTTGCCGATGGCGGCGGCGATCGTCTTCATCGGCACGGCCTCCTCGGCGACGGCGTGATAGCGCTCGCCGCCCGCGCCGCGCTCGAGCGCCAGGCGGTAGAGGCGGGCGGCGTCCGAGCGATGGACCGCCGACCACCGGTTCTGGCCTTCGCCGATATAGGCCGCGACGCCCTTTTCCCGGGCCAGACCGATCAGCATCGGCACGAAGCCGTGGTCGCCGGCCCCGTGGGTCGTCGGCGCCAGGCGGACGATCGAGGCGCGCACGCCCTTGGCGACCAGCGCCTCGGCCGAGGGCTCGGAGATCCGGGGCGAGCCGCCGCCGGGCCGATCTTCCTCCGTGGCCAGGCGGCCTGAGGCCAGCATCGCCGTACCCGAGGTCACCAGGATCGGCTTGGTTGTGCCTTCCAGCGCCCCGCCCAGCACCGCGATCGCCCTGCCGTCCTGCTGGGCGTTCTCGACGAACTTGGAGAAGTCGTGGTTGAACGCGGTGTGGATGACGCCGTCGCAAGCAGCCGCGCTCTGGGCCAGGACGTCATGGTCGTCGAGCGTACCCAGCACCGCCTCTGCGCCGGCCGCCCGAAGCTGGGCCGCGCCAGCGTCGGAGCGCGACAGCCCCAGCACCTGGTGGCCGTTGGCGAGCAGTTCCTGGACGACGGCCGAGCCGACGAAGCCGGTGGCGCCGGTGACGAAAACACGCATGGCAGGGACCTTTCGAGGTTTCACTGCGGCCAGACTGCGCGTTAGGATCATCCTGTTAAAGTAGTGATCTTATACAGGTATAAGGCCTAACAGGATGAACGCGCCGCACGTCACCGAGAACAAGCTCGGCGCCTATCTCCGCGACCGGCGGGCCAAGTTGGACGCCACCGCCCTGGGGTTTCCGGCCTCGCGCCGCCGCACGCCGGGCCTGCGCCGCGAGGAAGTCGCCCAGCGCGCCCACATCAGCGCCACCTGGTACACCTGGCTGGAGCAAGGTCGGGGCGGGGCGCCGTCGGCCGACGTGCTGGACCGCATCGCCCGCGCCCTGATGCTGACCGAGGTCGAGCGCGAGCACCTATTCCTGCTGGGCCTGGGCCGCCCGCCCGAGGTGCGCTATCGCGAGACCGAAGGCGTCTCACCCCGCCTGCAGCGGGTTCTGGACGCGCTCGACCCCAGCCCGGCCATGATCAAGACCCTGACCTGGGAGGTGATCGCCTGGAACCGCGCCGCCACCGTGGTGCTGGCCAACTATGGCGACCTGCCGCCCGAGGAGCGCAACATCCTGCGGCGGATCTTCTGCGATCCCCGCTCGCGCGCCTTCAACACCGAGTGGGAGCATGTGGCGCGCTTCGTGGTCGCCGCCTTCCGCGCCGATGTGGCCCGGGCCGGCGCCGGGGCCGAGGCCTCGGTCAACGCTCTGGTCGAGGAGCTGAGCCGCCGCAGTCCGGATTTCGCGACGATGTGGGCCGAGAACGACGTCCGCTACTACGGCGACGGCATCAAGACCCTGCGCCATCCAGCGCTGGGCCTGGTGTCGTTCGAGTATTCGGCCTTCGCCGTCGATGGCCGGCCTGATCTTGGGATGATCGTCTACAACCCGGCGACGCCGGAGGATCTGGCGCGCGTCCGGGCGCTGGTAGAGGGTAACTAGCAGTCTCAGCGGACAAAGATTGACGCCGCCACGCTCAGCACCAGCACAACCCCAATCGCCACCAGGGCCACACGCACCTGTCGGTGAGCGACGTTCACGGTCCAGCCCATCATGGGATTCATTTTGGGAACGATGAGACGCGGATCGTGGGGGTCATTGTAGAAGCCCCAGCTGTACTTGTTCCGCATGGCGACAGGATCCTCGGATGAGGAATTCTAGCGCCTTTTTCAGCCGAAAGAAGAGTTCGCTCGACCTCAGCCCTCGGCCGCCACGACGCCCTGCGTGATCCACAGGGCCTTGTCCTTGAGGTTCTTGCGGATCCAGGCGGCGTGGACCTCACGCTCGGCGTCGGTCGAGCGCAGCGGCAGCGGCCGTGGGCGAGCGCCATACGAGCCCTGGATCGCCGCCGAGACCGACAGGGCCTCGACGTGGGTCAGTTCCAGGGCGCGTTCCTTGCCGCCCTGCAGTTCCAGATAGACCTCGGCCAGCAGGTGGGAGTCGATCAGCGCCCCGTGCTTGTCGCGGCTGTCGAGGCTGATCTTGAACCGCTTACACAGCGCGTCGAGCGAGTTGTACATGCCCGGGAAGCGCTTCTTGGCCATGGCCAGGGTGTCGATCCAGCGCTCTTCCTGGATCGGCGCGCGACCGCACTTTTCCAGCTCGAAATTGATGAACGAGCGGTCGAAGGCGGCGTTGTGGGCGACCACGACGCTATCGCCGACGAATTCCAGGAACTTGTCGGCGACCTCGTGGAACTTGGGCTTGCCGGTCAGGAAGGCCGACGATAGGCCGTGGACCTTCTCGGCCTCGGCCGGCATGTCGCGCAGCGGGTCGCAATATTCGTGGAACGAGCGGCCGGTCGGCATGAACTCGACCACCTCGATGCAGCCGATTTCGACCAGGCGATCGCCCGTCTTCGGATCGAAGCCGGTGGTTTCGGTGTCGAGGATGATTTCCCGGGCCATGACCCTTCAATGAGCCGGTTCGAGTCCGGCTTCAAGCGTGGCCGGGAGTTCTCAACAGAGTCAGAAGGTCGCGGACCTGGGCATGGGCCGCCTCGAGGCCCTGGCTGGTGTCGATGACGAAGTCGGCCCGGACGCGCTTTTCGGCGTCCGGCGTCTGGCGAGCGAGGATCGCCTCGAACTTCTCCGGCGTCATTTCCGGGCGAGCCAGGACGCGGGCGCGCTGGACGGCGGCCGGGGCCGACACGACCACCACCTTGTCGACCTTCTTTTCGCCGCCGGTTTCGAAGAGCAGGGGCACGTCGAGCACCACGATCTCGTGGCCCTCGGCCTGGGCCTTTTCGAAGAAGCCGATGCGATGGGCGCCGACCAGCGGATGGACGATCTGCTCCAGCTTGGCCAGGGCCTCGGAATTGCCGACCACCTGGGCGCTGAGCTTGGCGCGATCAATCGCGCCGTTGACCACCACGCCGGGGAAGGCGTCCTCGACCGGCGCGACGGCCGCCCCGCCGGACGCGTAGAGCGCATGCACCGCCGCGTCGGAATCGTAGACGGGCACGCCCTCGGCCTGAAACAGGGTCGAGGTCGTCGACTTGCCCATGCCGATCGATCCGGTGAGTCCGAGGATCAGCATGGCCTTAAGCCTCGCCCAGCACGCGCAGCAGCAGGCCGCGCGCGTCGACCTGCGCCGGCGGGATCACGCCGAACATGCGCTCGAAGCTGGGGATCGCCTGGCGCAGCAGCATTTCCAGGCCGTCGACCGTGCGACGCCCGGCCGCCTCGGCGCGACGCAGGAATTCTGTGCGCAGCGGCTTGTAGATCATGTCCATCACCACGGCCGTCTCCGGCGTCAGGGCCAGGTCCGCGGCCGGACCTTCGCCACCGCCAAGGCCCAGCGAGGTGGCGTTGATGATGAGGCCAGCCTCGGCCAACAGGGCAGGGAGGTCGGCCTCGCCTGCAGCGACCACCTTGTCGCCGAACGCGTCGGCCAGCTCCTGGGCGCGGGCCACGGTGCGGTTGACGATCGCGACCTTGGGCGCGCCGGCCAGCAGCAGAGCGGCGGTCGCGCCGCGCGCCGCG
>JAEXJH010000643.1 GCA_023445955.1 Pseudomonadota bacterium | reverse complement strand
CGTCGATGACGACGCCGGCTCGGTGAAAGCGCTGGCCAGCCTAATCAAGCCCGGCGGCGCCATGCTGACGACGGTGCCGGCCTACCAGTGGATGTGGAGCCACCACGACGTGCTGCACCACCACAAGCGCCGCTACCTGCTGCCGGCCTACCGCAAGCTGTTCGAGGACGCCGGCCTGAAGGTCGAGACCGCGACCTATTTCAACACCCTGCTGTTCCCGCTGGCGGCCGTGCAGCGGACGGCCAAGAAGCTGCTCAAGGACGACAGCGCCGACGACACCATGCCGCCCAGCTGGCTGAACAAGGCGCTGGCGGGGGTGTTCTCGATGGAGGCGCCGCTGGCGGTGGGCGGCGGGTTGCCGTTCGGCCTGTCGATCGCGGTGATCGCGCGGAAGGTTTAGGCCCTTTTACACCCTCTCTCTTTGAGAGAGGGAGGGACCCGCGCCGCAGGCGTGGGAGGGTGAGAGGTTTCACCCTGTCCGGATTGAGCGCGGGCGAAGACGAACGATGGTTGCGACCGCCCGGACTTCTCCGGCCGGCCCAGTAACCTCTCACCCTCCCACCGCTACGCGGCGGGCCCCGCCCTCTCTCTAAGAGAGAGGGTGTCCTGCCCCCCTACCGCATCTCCGGCGTCGGGATGATCCGGATCGCCTCCAGCCCCACGCCCAGCTTGCGGGTGTCGTCCTTGCTGAGCCCCAGTTCCTGCGGGCTCTTGGCGTCGGGGATGTCGAAGGTCACGACCAGCTTGTCGCCCTTCAGCGCTTCGGGCGGCAGGGGGATCAGGAAGTCGTGGCGCAGCGCGGTCGTCAGGCCGAACTTGAAGGTCTCCGACGCGCCGCCGGGGACCGAGACGGTGGCCGTGCGGAACGGCGATTCCGGCGGCAGGAAGCCGAAGGCGGCCACCTGCAGCGAAGCGTGGCTCAGCGTCCGCTGGCCCGGCGAGATCGGCACCTCGACCTTGGCGCGCAGCTTGTCGGACCAGACACCGGCGGCCTCGGGACCCGACCAGCCTTCGATCAGGCCGGGCACGCCCGAACCGCCGGCCTTGTACAGCAGCGAGCGCGGCTCGACGCACGGGCCGACCATCACCACGACCAGGCCCACCGGCTTGCCCGAGCGGCAGCCGGGCTTGTCATAGGCGTCGCCCGGCAGGGTCACGACATAGTCCACGTCACCCGGACGATCGGGACGGCCGTCGCCCAGCAGGCTCAGCACATTGCCGCCGTGCGGCGACTTCAGCATGGCGATCGTGGCCATGTAGGTGGTCACCGGCTTCACGTCAGAGGCCGAGAACATCACCTTCTCGCCTTCCAGGCCGCGGGTCAGGCGCACCTCGCGCACGTCGTGCAGGATGGCGTCCATGCGCGCGACGTCCAGCACGCTGGGACGCAGGAACAGGGCCAGCATCACCACCAGCTGGGCGGCCACCGCGGGCGCCAGGCCGACCTTGGCGATCCAGGCGGGCTTGTCGTCGCTGAAGCCGGCGCGCACGCCCAGCACGGTCAGGAACCAGAGCGGGACGACGAAGGCCAGCATGCTGAAGACGCCGAAGCTGTGCTTGAGGACGGCGTATTCCGAGCCGTCGCCCTTGAACACGTACATGCCATACTGGGCCAGCATGGCCAGGGCCGCCGCCGCGCCTAGCGAGGCCAGCAGCACGGTGGCCGAGGTCGGACCGACGTCCTCCTCGACCGCGCCCGGATCGCGGCGCAGCTCGACCAGCAGCACCCAGGCCGACAGCAGAGCCAGCAGGATGGCGGCGGTGGCCAGGCCGTTCAGCGGCATGGCGGTGGCCAGGTTCAGGCTGCCGTTGTTGGCCGCCATCCAGCGCATGCGCCAGAAATAGGGGCTGCCGACCACGCCGCCGACGATGGCCAGCAGGCCCACCAGGCCTACCCAGTCGAAGCGGCGGGCGTGGATCAGGTCGCGCAGCCAGGCCAGGGCCAGCATGGCCATCAGGGCGCCGGCTAGCTTCAGGGTCGGCACCAGGTGGAAGCAGCCGCAGAACAGCACCGCGGCCGTGGCGTAGACCACATAGATCGGGCGCGAGCGCGGCAGGATGGCCGCCCCGCCGACCAGGCACAGCATGGCCACGGCCTCGCCGACGATCTGCGGGAAGAAGAAGTTGTTGACCAGCTCCGCCCCGAACGCCCCGCGCACGGCGTAGATGTTGACGACCATGAAGCCCAGCGCCGTCCCCAGATAGGTCAGCGACACCCGCCGCGCCTGGTCGAACAGCACCAGCCAGACCACCGCCGCCGACAGCACGCCGGCCATCAGCAGGGCGTTCAGCTCGGACCAGCCCAGGGTGGCGAACAGGCCCGCGAAACGGTGGCTGAGCTTGGGATAGATGAACATCTCGGCCATGAACTCATGGCCCTGCTGCGGGATCAGGAACGCGTGGCGGACCACCTCCATGACCTGCAGGTGGTAGGAGCTGTCGACCGACAGCGACAGCAGGCGGTTGGCCGACAGCAGGCCCGCCAGCAGCAGGCACCAGAACGCCGCGCCGACGCCCCACAGCCACTTGGTGTTCTTCTCGCCGTCCATGTCCCCCAACCCCTCACTCAATTCCCGCACGCCCCCGCGCGCGTCGTCTACTCAAGGTATGCTCTAGCCTGATCAGGGCGTTGCGGCCAAGTCGCCGGCCTTCACCGGCGTCAGGCCCTTGATCCCGTCCAGGTCGCGACCGCAGGCCACGCCCGGGCCGAAACGGTGGCAGTCGGTCCGCTTGGAAATCGGATCCAGGAAGCCGCCCTTCTGCTGGCCGTTGGCCATCACGATGGTGATGGTGCGGTCGCCCGGCGCGGCGTCAACGAAGGTCTCCGGACGGGTCACCACGCACGGCGGATCGCTGCTGCGCGCCGTCGGGAAGGTGTTGGCCGAGCCGCCGTTGCGGACGATGGCGTGGAAGAGCTGCCGCATGACCGTCAGATCGCTGTAGTTGGGCGTGCAGTAATAGGTCGGCGCGAAGGTCCAGTGACGACCGGCCGTCTTCGGGCTGGCGGTCAGGTCGATCGGATAGACCAGCGGGTCGGCCCAGCCGAAGATCTGGCGCACGCCATGGCGCAGCAGGCTGGTGTCGACCGCCTGCACGGCCAGGGTCGCGGCCAGCACGGCCAGCGCCGTGCGGCGCGGCAGGCGGCTGGCCCAGGTGATGGCCAGCGCCAGCAGCAGGTAACCGACCGCCCAGAAGAACCGCCCGTGGGCGCGGAAGCCGCCGACCACCTCGGCCAGCCCGCCTTCGGGCTTGGGCAGGTCGTAGACGTGGGCCTTGAACCAGTAGGCCGTCCAGCCCACCGCCCACAGGGTCAGGACGATCATGGCCAGGGTCATCGGCGTCCAGCGCGCCCACCAGCCGGGGGCGACGCCGCGATGGCGGACCACGGCGACCAGCTGGAAACCGGCCATGGCCAGGATCAGCAGCAGGAAGCCCGCGCCCAGATACTGGTAGCCCTCGAACGACTGAGCGCCATTGCCGTCGACCACGCCGGTGTACCACGAGCCGGTCCACAGCTGGCCGGCCAGCTTCGAGGCCTGCGGCCAGAACGGCCCGACCATGTTCATGGAATAGACGCCCAGGGCCGTGGCCCCGCCGGTCAGGCCGCGGCCGTCGTGGTAGTCCAGGATCCAGGTCGAGACCGCCAGGGCGGCGACGGCCATGCCGATCGCGCCCAGCACGCGCAGCCAGCCGCCGCTGCGGCGCTGCAGCAGCTCGGCCAGCAGGGCCGCGCCGAACGCGGCGGCGACGGGCGGCAGGTGATAGGCGTGCACCCCGACGATCAGGGCGAACAGGCCCGCGAAACAGGCCGCCCGCTTCCAGGTCAGGCCCTCGCGGATCGAGCGCACCGAGAGCGTCAGGCCGACCAGGATGATCCAGTGCCCCGACAGCGCCACGTGGCCGAACTGCCGGGCGATCCAGGCGGGATACATCAGCGCCAGCAGGCCGCCCAGCAGCAGCATCCAGCGGTCGGTGACGCCCAGCGCCCGCAAGAGGGCGATCATGCTCCAGACCTGCAGCACGTAGGAGGCCAGCAGGAAGAAACCCATCGGGTGCAGCACGTGCGACAGGCCCGTCGCCTTCAGGACGATCGCCAGCCAGGGGATGCTGTCGGTGAAGACGATCGAGATCGGCTTGTCGCCCAGCCCGCTCACCGTGGTCAGCGGCCAGTGCCAAGGCTGGCGGATGAAGGCCTCGTACGAAGCGGTCATCACCGCCATGTCGCCCTTGGGCCGCGCCCAGAACTCGGCATGCGCCGAGGCGATGTCGAAGCCGAACATGAAACCGCACAGCAGCACGGGGATCAGCGTCGCCGCCAGGGCGAACAGGATCTGACTGCGATCAGCCCGGAAGCTGGTCTTGAACGGAATCATGCGCTCCCCCGCGTACCCGACAGCCTGCTTAGCATCGCCGTAGCCGCGAACACCAATTACGCTCGTAATAGTTTATACTTGTAATTCTCGATGTTCCCGCCGAACCTCCGCTCCGGGATGGACGGAGGCGACGCGATGACGGTGCGGGATTTCGGGATGCGGACGACGCGGCGGCTCTGGACGCCGCTGATCATCACCAGCACCGCCGTGGTCGGCATGCTGGGCGCGATGGTCTACACTGGCTTTGACTTGGCGCTGTTCGAGCGCGCCCAGGCCTTCCTGCCCCGGCCCACGCCCGAACAGGTCGGCCGCTATCGCCCGCTGGCCCGGACCGAGTGGCGGATCGTGCAGGCCAATCTCGATGCGCGCCTGGACCAGACCCTGCCGCTGGAGCTGGGCGCGGTGTGGTCCACCCGCACGGGCCAGATCTGCGGCCTCGTCAACGGCCGCGGCAGCTTCGGCGGCCTGACCGCCATGACCCGCTTCTACACGGTCGACAGCCAGCCGGTGTTCCACCAGGACGTCGAGCATGTCGCCTTTCAGCAGGCCTGGTTCCAGTGCCGCCGCGACCAGTACGTGATGCTGCACGCCGGCACGATGGAGCCGGGCTTCTGCAGCAGCGAGGCGGGCCGGCGCCACTGCTACACCGTGCGCAACGGCGTGCGGGAATAGGCCGCCACTGTCGCGGTTGTTTCACACAAACCGCGCCCAGCAACGGTTAGAAGCCGTCTCCATCGAAACCTTGCCTCGTTGGGAGACGTCCATGCTCAAAGGTCTTTTGGCCGCCGCCTCGCTGCTGTCGCTGGCGATCGCCTCTCCCGCCCTGGCGCAGGCCGCGGCTCCGCAGAAAGCCAAAAACGTCATCGTGTTCCTGGCCGACGCCGGCGGCGTGCCGTCGGTCAACGCCGCCAGCCTCCTGGGCTATGGCCAGCCGCTGAAGCTGCACGTCCAGCAGTGGCCGTATCTGGGCCTCAGCGACACCACGCCAGTCGACCAGTTCGTCTCGGATTCGGCCAACGGCATGTCGGCGATCATGACCGGCGTGAAGACCCACAACGGCGTCATCAGCCAGGGCCCTGAAGGCGTGCGCGGCAAGAGCGACGGCGCGCCGACCAAGACCCTGCTGGAATACGCCGAGGAGCGCGGCCTGCGCACCGGCGTCGTCACCTCGCAGCCGATCACCGACGCCACGCCGGCGGCGACCTACGCCCACTCCAACGACCGCAAGAAGTGGGGCGAGATCTTCCAGCAAGCCTTCGCGCCCCGCTTCGGCGACGGCGTCGACGTGCTGTTCGGCACGGGCCGCAAGACGATCGGCCAGCAATTGACCACGGCGGGAACGGGCTTCGACCAGCTGGCCAAGGCGCACAACCGTCCGATCTACGCCAAGCTGGAAGACGTTCCGGCGACCAACACCCGGCCTGTGGTGGTGACCGAGGACGACCAGATCGACACCCGCGCCGCCACGCTCAAGGCGCTGGACCTGCTGAAGGGCTCGCCCAAGGGCTACCTGCTGGTGGTCGAGTGGGACGCCCACACCGACGACCCGCGCGCGGGCCTGCAGCACATCGTCGACTTCGACAAGCTGATCGCCGAGATCGAAAAGCGCGTCGACCTGAAGGACACCCTTCTGCTGTTCACCGCCGACCACTCGTTCGGCCTGCAGGTCGACGGCGGCAAGCGCGGCGAGCCGCTGCTGGAAGGCTACGACGCCTGGAAGGCCGCCCAGAAGCCGGGCGCCAAGGAGGAGGACCTGATCCGTTTGAAGAACGTGATGGTCAACCGCACGCACACCGGCGAGGAAGTCGTGGCGCTGGCCACCGGCGCCGGCGCGCAGCGGGTGCACGGGTATTTCCCCAACACGCACCTGTTCGACGTGGCGATGGACGCGTGGGGCTGGAAGAAAGACGCGAAGTAGGCCCCTTCTCCCCTTGCGGGAGAAGGTGTCG
>JAEXJH010000642.1 GCA_023445955.1 Pseudomonadota bacterium | reverse complement strand
CCTGAAGACCGGCGCCGCCCTGGCGCCCGTCCGCGTCGCCTCGATCGGTTTGGCCCTGGCGATCGGCGTCACCGCTGGCGGCCTGGCGGCCGCCAGCACGGTGTCGGCTCCACAGCAGCTGAGCACCTTCTCGGTCTCGGCCCACCTTGCGCCATCGACCCTGATCGAGGGCGACCGGTGAGCATCACACGTAGCATCGTCCTGACGCTGGTCCTATCGACCCTGGCCGCCGCGATAGGCGCTTGGGGCGGGGGGCAATATGTCGTTCGCCGCATGCATCACGCCACGCCGCTGCACCAGATGGTTCACGAGAAACTCGATCTGACGCCCGACCAAGAGCAGCGCATCGATGGCTTGGAACGTCAGTACGCGGCAAGGCGCAAGGCGCTAGAAGCCGAGATGCGGGCAGCCAACGCCGAGCTGGCCCAGGCCATCCAGGAACAGCACAGCTATACGCCCAAGGTGCAGGCGGCGATCGATCGCTTCCACATGGCGATGGGCGCTTTGCAAAAGGAAAGCATCCAGCACGTGATCGCCATGCGCGAGGTGCTTACGCCGCAGCAAGCCGCGCGCTTCGACGATACGGTCGTCAAGAACCTCACCGAACAGGCGCAGTGACCGCGGCGACGCCAACCGACGAGGTGCTCGCGGGTCAAGCCGCGAAGGGCGACGAGCGCGCGTTCGCGCTTCTGGTTGGCCGACACAAGGAAGCCCTCTACCGATTGCTACGGCGCTACACCGGCGACGCAGACGAAGCCTATGAGGCCGTGCATGAGGCGTTCGTTGCCGCCTGGGCAGCGCTGGGCCGCTACGATCCCGCGCGGGCTTTCGGTCCCTGGCTGCGCACCATCGCCATCAACAAGGCGCGCGACCGCGGGCGCAAAATGGCTGTGCGCCGTTTCTTCTTCGGCTCCGTCGCGCCAGACGATGCGCTGGCACGGGCGATCGACCCAGGCCTTGCCGCTGACGACCAGTTGCGCCAACGCCAAACCATGAGTTTGTTGGAGCAGGCGATAGCGAAACTTCCCGACGCCTTGAAGGCTCCGCTAGTGCTCACCGCCTTCGAGGGGCTGTCCCATGAGGAAGCCGCCGCCATCCTGGGCGTCACAGCCAAGGCGGTCGAAACCCGAATCTACCGCGCCCGCAAGATCCTGGCGACAACGTTGGACCCTGAAGCCTTCCGCGATCGCTAGGCCACAGACCCCTCACCGGGCGTGAGCCGGTGAGACACTGTCTCCAAAGCTCGGATGCCCGCGCCAAATCGCCCGATCGCCTCACGGTGCTTTTCCAGTTCGCCGTAGGGCAGGTAGCGGACAGAAAGGTCATCGATCCGGCTGAAAGCTGGACGAGCTATCTGCGCCCGGACGTTGGCTTCGCGCTTGTCGGGAGCGACCAGATAGAGGGCGTGCAGACTGTCGGCCGCGCCGCCGAGCGCCAGGTCGAGCATGCGCACAATACCCGAATAGATCGAAGTGCTATGCTCGACCTCGAAGGCGGCGATGATGCTGTCGGGGTCTGACAGCCACAGCACGTCGATCAATCGCACGGCGTCCGCGCCAGGGGCAAATTCGAGCTTGGGGCCCAAGCGCACCATACATCCCTCACCCAGCTTTCCGCCTTCGTAGAGACGTCCCTGGTCGTTCTGGGCGATGAACACCTTGTATCCCAGCGCTAGGCCCAGGTCGCGCAGCCAACCTTGGACTTGAGTATGAGTGCGCTCGTCCTGCTCTGCGGCGGGCTTGAGGACGGCCGCCTCCCGCACCTTGGCCAGGTCCTGGCGCCAGGACGCAAGGGCGGCCTCATCGTGCTGACGTGGTGGTGGCGCGTAGAGGCCCATGCCAATATCGAAGGAGAAGGCCGCGACCGCGCCCAGATCGTTGGACAACAGATCGCGATGCCTGGCGTTGAAGGCGATCAGGCCCTGGCGCATGGCCAGGTACTGCTCCCAACGCCCCAGCTTCACGTTCGCGCCGAACAGGGCGTTGTAGCCGCGCACGATCGCGGTGTTGAATGGCGGGGCGATCGTCGGGTGCAGGAAATATAGGATGTTGGCGACCGCGGGTCCAAGCCCTTTTATTTGCAGGGCGTCGATGCGGTGGATCTCGGCCAGCACATGCTCGGCGGTGTCGCAGCAGACGCAGGCGTCCAGCAGACGCCCGAAGGCCCTTTGGTTGCCGGGATGCTCGTAGATATCGGGAATGCGAAGCTTGGGCTTCCAGAGGAAAGCATGATCCGCGCCTTTGAAGACTTGGCGCTGCTCGGCGATCGAATGGACCACGGTCTCAAGGGAGGAGCCCCGGTAGGCCACGCCGAACCGGCCATCGGCGATCTCTTCAGCGACTTGCTGCACGCCGCGCCGGATGGAGCGGAAGTTCTTGATCCGATCCTCCCAGAGGAACCAGGTTCTATAGGCACCTCGGGGGTCTTCGCGCCAACGCCGCAGGAGGTCGCGCATCAAATCGTCAGACAATCCAGACCCCCCGGTTACACCCTTGGTCCATAGCGGCCCCGCCTTGCTTTCCAAGTCAAGACGCTGGCAACCTTGTCCGCTCATTCGCCGTTGTCTGGTCGAGAGCAAGGACCGATGAAGTTAGCCGAACGGCATCCTTCCCATCATTGGAATCTTTATTACGGCAGGATGCGTTGATGCTGATCCAACCGATCGACTACTTCCTTGCGGGCTGGTTCGTGGTTGCCGCGCTGTGCACGGCCTATGTCGCGATAGATCAATATCGAAACAATCCCGAACCGGTGGTGATGAAGTGGGGCTTCATCCTGGTGACCCTCTACACGGGTCCAATCGGGTTCCTGCTCTATGTCTTGGCGGACAAAGAGCCAAGGCCCGGCGAGCACGAGGATTTCGTCAAGCCGCTCTGGAAGCAAGGTGTCGGCTCCACCATCCACTGCATCGCGGGCGATGCGACCGGCATCATCCTGGCGGCGGTCATCACCGCCGCGCTGGGCCTGCCGATGTGGCTGGACCTGATCGTCGAATATGTCTTCGGCTTCGCCTTCGGCCTCTTTATTTTCCAGGCCCTGTTCATGAAGTCGATGATGGGCGGGACCTATTGGGAGAACGTCCGCCGCAGCTTCCTGCCCGAGTTGATCAGCATGAACTTCATGATGGCGGGCATGGCGCCGGTGATGAGCTTCCTGATGATGGGGCGTGACATGCGCGCCATGGTTCCCACCGAACTGATCTTCTGGGGCGTCATGAGTGTGGGCGTGATCGCCGGCTTCGCCCTGGCCTTTCCGTCCAATGTCTGGCTGGTCTCCAAGTCGCTCAAACATGGCTTGATGACCCAGCGCCCGTCAGGCACGAAGTTTGATCTGGCGAACAAGGCGGCCGCCAAGGCGACGACGGCGCACGGCGGGCACGCTGGCCACCAGATGTCCGTTGATCAGGATCATGCCCTGCAGGAACCCAATGCTCACGCCGCTATGGGTCACGGAGGCCATTCCAAGGCGTCGGATGCCACGCGCACGCAGATCTCGGCTCTGGGGGTGGTATCGGTCCTAGCGCTGGCGACAGGGATGATCGCGCCCTGGAACTGGTTGAACATGACCTTGTCGGCGCGCCAGGTGGGCGGCGCGATCATGCCACCCGGCATGATTATGGATCGCGACACGCCGGCCGAAGCCATGATCGATATGGCCGCGGTCGATCCACGACAGGTCAAAGTGACGTATGGCGTTCAGGTGCGGGGCGCGCGTCCCCTGCCCTTTCGCATGGAGAACGGCGTCAAGGTCTTCCAAATGGAGACCTCTGTATTCGGCTGGACCATCCTGCCTGGCGTCACCGTCGACGCCTATGGCTTTAACGGTCAGGTTCCCGGCCCGACGATCCGCTTCAATCAGGGAGATAAGGTTCGCATCGACGTGATCAATCGGCTGCCCGAGACCACCACGGTTCATTGGCACGGCCTGATCCTGCCCAATGTGATGGACGGCCCGGCGATGATCACCCAGGCCCCCATTCAAAACGGCCAAGTCTATCGCTACGCCTTTACGGCGGTGCAGAGCGGCACCTACCTCTATCACTCGCACGACCACGTCGATCGCCAGCAGGGTCTGGGTCTCTACGGCGCTCTGATCATCGACCCGCAAACACCCGATCCCAGCCTAAGGGCCGACCACGAGTATACCCTGCAGTTGCAGGAGTGGCTGAAGCGCGAAGGCCTGACCTATCCAGCCATGCCGATGGACGGCGCCCAGCCCAACTTCTTCACCTTCAACGGCAAGGCCTTCCCGGCCACCGACACCATCCATATGAAGGTCGGCGAAACCCTCAAGGTGCGGATGATCGGCTCCAACAACGGCTTCATCCACCCGATCCACATTCATGGCGGCCCTTTCGAGGTGGTGGCTCGCGACGGTGAGACCTTGCAGCCTTCCGCGCGTTTCAAGGCCGACACGATCAATATCGGGCCTGGCCAGCGCTACGACGTGATTTGGACGGCGCTCAAGCCCGGCAAATGGCTGGTCCACTGCCACATCGGCCACCACACGACGAACAACAACGTCGAGACCCAGGGGGGCGGCGGTCTGATGATGGTCATCGACGTGCGCTAACCGGACGGACGCAGACCCGCTAGAGTTACGGCCACCAGCCGGTGGACGGCGGCTTTGGACGGCAGACCACTGGCCGCCGTCAGAGCGTGCAGGCAGTAGGTCGCAAGCTCCTCGGGCGCGACGTCTGTCCGAAGGTGACCGGCCTTCGCAGCTTGCCCCACCAAGTCGCAGATCAGTTCGCGCAGATCTTGATGGGCCTGGGCGACATGGTCGCCGCGGTGAAGAAGCGCCGCCAGTTGGCCATCGTGGCGTTGATGAGAAATCAGCGCGAAGGCCTCCAGGACGGCTTGCAGCTTCTGGCCCGGATCGCCTCCCTGGTCGCGCACCGCGACGAGTTGTCGAAGGTGGTGGCCGATCTGCCGTTCGTGCCAGGCCATCAGGATGGCCTGGATGTCGGGGAAGTACTTGTAGAGCGTCGCGCGACCGATGCCGGTCTGCGCGGCGATCTTCGACATCGTCACCGACGCCAGCCCGTGCTCGGCGACCAGGGCCGCCGTGGTGTCCAGCGTCGCTTCGCGCACCGCCAGGCGATGCGTCCCGATTGTCTCGTCCCAGAGCTTCGGCATTCGTCCAGCATAGCCGGATCGAGAACGATGTCCAAGATCGAGACACTTTGACTCTATCGAGACACTGCGTATTGATAAATGGAGAGCCCGCCCCCGTCGCCCCGTCGTCGAGGATCAATATGCCCAGCCCCTTTCCCGACACCGCTGGCGATGCTGATGGCGCATCAGGCCGGCCGCCGCCCCATCGCACGC
>JAEXJH010000641.1 GCA_023445955.1 Pseudomonadota bacterium | reverse complement strand
GTCGACAGGATCCAGTAGATGGCCGCCGCGGCCAGGTACATGGTGAAGATCTCGTAGGTCCGGGCGGTGATCAGCTGGGCTTGGCGGAACAGCTCGGGCACCTGGATGGTGGCGGCCAGGGAGGTGTCCTTCACCAGGCCGATGAAGCTGTTGGACAGCGGCGCGACAGCGGTGCGGGCGGCCTGCGGCAGGATCACCCGACGCAGGGCCTGGCCGCGGCTCATGCCCAGCACGCTGGCGGCTTCCCACTGGCCCTTGTCGACCGCGTCGATGGCGCTGCGCAGGATCTCGCAGGAATAGGCCGCTACGTTCAGCGAGAAGCCGATCCCAGCGGCCGCCAGGGCGGGCATCTCGATGCCAAACTGCGGCAGGCCGTAATAGATCAGGAACAGCTGCACCAGCAGCGGCGTGCCCCGGAAGGCCGAGACATACACCGCCGCCGGCCAGCGCAGCAGCGGCGAGCGCGACAGGCGCATCAGGGCCAGGCCAAAGCCCAGCACGACACCGATGCCCATGCCGATGACGCTGAGCAGCACCGTGTAGCCGGCGCCCTTCAGCAGCAGGGGCGCAGACTGGCGCAGCAGATCCAGACCAGTGTCCATGGGCCTAGTGCGTCACGTCCATGCCGAACCACTGCTGCGAGATCGCCGTCAGCTTGCCGTTGTTGCGCAGCGCCTCGATGGCCTGGTCGATGATCACCTTCAGCGCCGGATCCTTCTTCATCGCCACGCCCGAGCCCTGGGCCGCGAAAGGCATGCCCGAGGCGACGAACTCCGGCGAGTTCTTGACGAAGTCGGCGGCGACCAGGCGGTCGTTCAACACCGCGTCGATGCGGCCGGCCCGCAGGTCCTGATACTTGGTGGGATCGTCGTCATAGGTGCGCACGTCGGCCTTGGGCACGTTGCTCCGGGCCCATTGCTCGTAGTTGGTGCCCAGGCCCACGCCGACCTTCTTGCCGGACAGGTCCTCGGGCTTGTCCAGGCCCGGCGTGGCCTTCAGCTTGATGATCTGGATGCCCGAGACGGTGTAGGGCTCGGAGAAGTCGTACTTGGCCTGGCGCTCGGGCGTGATGGTGATCTGGTTGATGACCACATCGACGCGGCCCGACTCCAGCGCGCCCAGCAGGCCCGCGAATGGGGCGGGGCGGAAGTCGGGCTTCAGGCCCAGCTGCGTGGCCAGGGCCTTGGCGAAGTCGACCTCGAAGCCCGCCAGCTGTCCGCTCTTGTCCTGGAAGTTGAAGGGCGGATAGGTGCCCTCCAGGCCGACGCGCAAAGTTCCGGAGGCCTTGATCTTGTCCCAGGCGCTCTCACCGGCGTCCGGCTTCTTGCCGCAGGCGGCCAGAAGGGCAAGGCCGAGGCCAGACAGGACGGCGCGGCGGGCAGGGAATCGCATCGGACGAACCTTTGGGCGAAACAATCTGTCGCATTTCTATACGCGCCCGCGCCGTTCGCCAGCCCGAACATGGCGAAGCTGTCTCCACCTGACCGCGAATTAAGCTGACGGCGAGGCGGACTCGGGGCCTGCTGTCTGGTTCATCCTGGGGAGGGGAAGATCATGGCGCAATTCGACCCGGCGGCCGCGACGGCCGCTTATCTGGCGCAGCTGCCGCCGGAAGCGCACGTCAAGGCGCAGCACTACACGCAAGGCGGCCACTGGCTGCTGCTGTGGGGCTTCATCATCTCGGTGGCGATCTCGTGGATCATCATCCGCACCGGTGTGCTGACCAAGGTCGAGCAGGGCGTAGAGCGCAAGAAGGGCCGGGCGTTCCTGGCCAGCTTCGTGGTCGCCGCGGTGTTCACGGCGGTCAGCTGGGTGCTGGGGCTGCCGTGGGCGGTCTATTCCAATTGGTGGCGGCAGAAGCAGTACGGCCTGACCAGCCAGGCGTTCGGCGGTTGGCTGACCGAGAACTTGATGGGCACGGCGATCTCGCTGGTGTTCACCTCTTTGTTCCTGGCGCTGCTCTACCTGCTGATCCGCCGCGCGCGCCGCCTGTGGTGGCTGTGGGCCGGCGGCCTGACGGCGGGCTTCATCGTGTTCGGCATGCTGCTGGCCCCGATCTATATCGAGCCGCTGTTCAACAAGTACACGCCTGCGCCGCCCGGAGCGGTGCGTGACGAGGTCGTGGCCATGGCCAAGTCGGTCAGCATCCCGAGCGACAAGATCTTCGTCTACAACGGCTCCAAGCAGTCCAACGCCTACACGGCCAACGTCTCGGGCCTGGGCGGCTCGGCCCGCGTGGCGATGAGCGACGTGATGTTCCAGAAGGGCGCGGACATCGCCGAGGTGCGCGGCGTGGTCGGCCACGAGATGGGCCACTACGCCCACCAGCACAGCCTGTGGATCACCGGCATCTTCGCGGTGCTGGCGGTGGCCGCCTTCTTCATCGTCGACCGGACGTTCCCGTGGTTCGCGCAGGTCCTGAACGCCAAGGGCGTGACCGGCATCGCCGATCCGGCTGGCCTGCCGGTGCTGGCGGTGATCCTGGCGGTGCTGGGCCTGGTCGGCGGGCCGATCACCAACACCCTGGTCCGCGAGGTCGAAAGCGACGCCGACCGCTACAGCCTGGTGAACTTCAACGAGCCGGACGGCCTGGCCAAGGCCCTCGTCAAGACCATCGAGTACCGCGCCGCCACGCCGTCGAAGCTGGAGGAGGTGCTGTTCTATGACCACCCGGCGGTCAGCGTGCGCGTCCGCCGCGCCATGGACTGGAAGGCGACGCACCCGAAAGCGTCCCACTAATCCGATCTCCCCGGCGAAAGCCGGGGCCCAGATACATCAAGGGCGGTTGGTGAGTTCGCCAACCGCCCTTTTCATATCGTCTTCGTAAGCGGCTTCGACCTGGGTCCCGGCTTTCGCCGGGAAGATCGGGAGTAGGATGCTCAGCGCTTGCGCACGAACACCGTACCTGCCGAATAACCCGCGCCGAAGCTGCAGATCAGGCCCGTCTCGCCGGTCGCGAAGTCGTCATTGGCCTGGTGGAAGGCGATGATCGATCCGGCCGAGCTGGTGTTGGCGTACTCGTCCAGGATGATGACGTTCTCTTCCCGCGTCGGATCGCGGCCCAGCACCTTGCGGCCGATCATCTCGTTCATGTTGATGTTGGCCTGGTGAAGCCACAGCCGCTTCAGGCCCGTCGGGTCGATGCCGAGGTCGGCGGCGTGCTCGACGATCATCTCGCTGACCATCGGCACCACCTCGCGGAACACCTTGCGGCCTTCCTGAACGAACAGCTTGTCGCGCGCGCCTTCGCCTTCCGGCGCGGCGCGGTTGAGGAAGCCGAAGTTG
>JAEXJH010000640.1 GCA_023445955.1 Pseudomonadota bacterium | reverse complement strand
GGTCCCGGCGGCGCAGGTCGCCCGCAGCACGCGGTCCGGCGCGGCGGGCAGCTGCGCGCGCCAGGGCGTAGCGTGGCCGTCCGCTGGAGCATCGTATGCGACGGTCCAGCTCTGGCTCTTTGCGCCGTCGAAGCCTTCAAGCGAGATCGTGACCTCGCCGCGAACCGGAGCGCGGGTGTCATTGCTGATCCAGAGCTCGATCGCGCCGTCCTCGGCGGTTCTGAACGAAGCCATGACCGGCGCGAAGGCGCGCCGGACCGCGTGATAGGCGGCCTTCTCGACGCCATCCCAGTCGACCAGGCTCCAGCTGACGCAGGGCCAGCAATCGTTGAACTGCCAGATCAGGGCGCCAGAGCAGTGCGGCCGGCGGCGGCGGAAGTGCTCGATGCCGAACTTCAGGCCCTCGGCCTGGGTCCACTGGGTGAAGTCGACATAGTCCTGGATGGTCGCGGGCGGACCCGTGACCGGATCGATCATGGCCACGGCCTTGCGGGCTTCGTCCTTGATCCGCTGCTCGAAGCCTTCGCTGTCGGGCGAGAGATCGGCGGGATCCATCCAGCGCTTGAGGGTGTCCAGCGCCGGGGCGGCCTGGATGCCGAACTCGCTGATGAAGCGGGCCATGTCCTCGGCGTAGCGCTGGTAGCCGATCTTTTCGGGCGCGAAGCCGAACGGCTCGATCATGCGGTCGTCGGGGATCGGCGGCACGCCGTGCCAGACCGTCCAGTCGTGGACGTCGCCGGCCTTCATGCCGTTGGGATTGGCGCCGCCCCACGGACTGCCGGGCCAGTAGGGCGTGTCGGGATCCAGCGTCGCCAGAAGGTCCGGCAACACCTCGTCGTAGAGGATCGCGCCGGGCAGGGGCGTGTCGACGCCGGAGACGTCGACATTGATGCGGTTGATCGCCTGGTTCTCGTTGTTGCCGCACCAGAGGGCCATCGACGGATGGTGGCGCAGGCGCCGGATCTGTTCGTCGGCCTCGGCGCGGACCGAACCGACGAAGGCTTCGTCGTCGGGGTAGGGGGCGCAGGCGAACATGAAGTCCTGCCAGACCAGCACGCCCCTCTCGTCGCAGAGATCGTAGAACAGATCGGGCTCGTAGATCCCGCCGCCCCAGACCCGCATCATGTTCATGTTGGCGCCGACCGTCTGGTCGATCAGGCGGCGATAGGCGGCCTCGTCGACATCGGCGACGAAGGAGGTCGACGGGACCCAGCAGGCGCCCTTGGCGAAGATCGGCTGGCCGTTCAGGACGAAGCGGAAGAAGGTCGCGCCCGGCTCGTCGGGATCGGGCGACTGGTCCAGGGCGATGGTGCGCAGGCCGACGCGGCGGCGGACCTCGTCCACGACGCGGTCGCCGTCGAGCAGACGCACGCGCAGGTCATAGAGCGGCTGGTCGCCGAGATCGGCGGTCCACCACAGCCGAGGCTGATCGATGACGATGTCGAGCGGGCCGGTCGCGTGCTGGTCCACGACCACGACGCCGTCCGGATCGGTAAGGGTGATCTGGGCGGTGAGACCCGAAGCGCCCTCGACCTCGACGGAGGCTTCCGCCCGCTGCTCGGACACAGAACGGACGGCGAAGCGGACGCCGTCGATGCGCCGGCGCGGCCGGATCTCGACCACCGCCGGCTTCCAGATACCGACCGTCGGCAGATCGGGACCCCAGTCCCAGCCCCATCCGAACTGGGCCTTGCGCATCAGGTTGCGCTTCGAGCGGCTTATGCGGTCGGTGAACGCGGCCCACGGCGGGGGCGGAATTCGCCCTTCCAGCGCTTTGGCGGTGGGATCGAAGCGGATCGCCAACTGGTGCGTCGCGCCGGGCGTCACCCGTCCGGCCAGATCGAAGCGCCAGCCGTGGAACATGTTGTCGGCGCGGCCCAGAGACACACCGTCCAGGAAGATCTCAGCGAAGGTGTCGAGCCCTTCGAACGCAAGGGCGATGTCCTGGTCGGCGCTCCAGTCGGGCGCGACGAAGCTGGTGCGCCACCACCATTCGCGGTCGCGCACCCAGGCGGCGGCCGCCTCGTTCCGGCCCTCGAACGGGTGATCCAGACGACCGGCCGCGACCAGGGCCTGGTAGATGTCGCCGGGCGCCGGGACGGCCATCCCGGCATCAGCCGGCGGGGAGGGGACACCCGCGCCGGGATCGGCGTCGTGGACGGTCCAGCGGTCGAGGGCGATCGTGCGGCTCATCGCGTCTTCTCGACCTCGGCGATGAAGCGTTCGACCTCGGCGTTGGCCCGGTCGCCATGGGCGACGAAGTAGTTGTGGCCGGTGTCTTCGAAGGTCACCAGGCGCGCGCTCGGCAGCATTTCGGAGAGTTTCTTGCCCTGCTCGTAGGGCACGGCCAGGTCCTGCGTGCCATGCAGCACCAGGGCCGGCTTGGTCATGGCGCGAACGGCGTCCGGCTCGACCGAATAGTCCGAGATGGCGACCGCCTGGGCCCAGACGCCTTTGCGGCTGAACGGGTCCTTGGCCAACTTCGCCAGGTCGGCCTGGATCCGGTCCTCGGGGGCGGCATCACCATAGCCGCGATTGTACTTCTTGGAGCCCAGCGCTTTGAGGATCGGCGTCGGCAGATGATAGATCACCCAGTGGATCCAGCTGCGCTTGGCGGCGAACTCCGGCGTCTTGGCCATGGTGCAGCCCAGGATCAATGAGCGGGTGCGCTCGGGATAGCGGATGCCGAACTCCAGGGCGATGCCGCCGCCCATCGAGACGCCATAGACGTGGGCGCTGTCGACGCCGGCGGCGTCCAGCACGGCCAAGGCGTCGTCGGCCATCTCGCGGACGCTGGTGCGCTTGCGCGCGCCGCTCTGGCCCGTGCCCTGATTGTCGAACCACATCAAATGGTTACGGCCACCAAAGGCCTCAAACACCGGATACCACATGGCCGAGCTGTAGCGGTGGCCCATGATCAGCAGGATCGGCACGCCAGAGCCGCTTTCGTCCCAGGCAAGGCGCACGCCGCCGCGTTCCAGATAACGCATTCGTCACTCCCTTCGCGCGGCTTGTTCGCTCCTGGAGAGCGCCGCTTCGACATCGAGCTTCATCCAGTCCCAGGGCAAATGCAACATGTTCATTCGGAATTGAATTAATGTTGACGCCGAGGTCGTTCGGTGAAAACCATCATGGCGTGGCGACGGAGATCGCCCGAGGAAACGCATAGGAACAGGGGGACCCTAGATGGGCCGCAGCTTCTTGATTTCGACGTCCGCCGTCGCGCTTCTGTGGTGCGGGGCAGCTCATGCTCAGCAGGCCGCGCCCGCCGTGCAGGACCCGCAAAGCGCCGTGCTGGGCGAGGTGGTGGTCACCGCCGAACGCCGCACCACCAACTTGCAGACCACCGCCGTCGCGGCCGCCGTGCTGAGCGGCGAGCAACTGCAGGCCAAGGGCGTCACCAACATCGAAACCCTGCAGTTCTCGATGCCGTCGGTGACGGTCCAGAACTCGGGCCAGGGCAACAGCTTCAACATCCGCGGCATCGGCAAGACCGAGAACAGCTCGTCGATCGGCGTCGGGGTCATCACCTATCGCGACGGCGTGGCGGTGTTCCCGGCCTACTTCCAGAACGAGCCGTTCTTCGACATCCAGAGCGTCGAAGTGCTGCGCGGTCCGCAGGGCACCTTCGCCGGCCAGAACGCCACCGGCGGCGCGGTGTTCATCACCGAGCGCAACCCCGACATGGGCGGCTTCAGCGGCTACGTGACCGGCCAGGCCGGCAACTACAAGGACTTCCGCCTGCAGGGCGCGGTCAATATTCCGCTGGGCGAGCACCTGGCCGGCCGCATCGCCTTCAACCGCGAGACCCGCGACAGCTTCTTCAAGGTCCTGGGCACGCCCACCACCAGCGGCCATCCGGGCGAGCTCGACACCAAGAGCATCCGCGGCAGCCTGATTTGGACGCCGAACGAGAAGGTGAAGGTGCTGCTGAAGAGCGACTACACCGACCACGACATGGGCGGCTATCCGATCAGCCCGGTCTTTTCGACGCTGCCGCTGCACACCATCGCGACGAACGGCCCGTATGCAGCCCGCGACAAGACCTCGCGCACGGTGCTGAACGCCAGCTACGTCTTCGACAACGGCATCACCTTGCGGTCGATCTCCGGCGCCCAGTACGGCACCACCCTGGTCCGGGCCGACACCGACGGCACGGCGACCCTGCCGTTCACCTATTACGGTGAGAGCAAGCAGCGTCTGCTGTCGCAGGAATTCAACCTGATCTCGCCGGACACGGGCCCGCTGAAGTGGGTGGCCGGCGTCTACTATCAGGACGACAAGATCACCTTCCCGCCGAACCAGTTCGTCACGACCCAGTACGTGTCGGCGACCCTGCCGATCATCTACGCCCTCTATCTGCAGGGTAAGAACCCCAAGACGACGAAGGCCGCGTTCGGCCAGATCAGCTATGACCTGAGCGATCGTCTGGAGCTCCAGGCCGGCGCCCGTTACACGCACTCGACCGTCGTCAACGACGCCGTCAGCTCCGCGCCGCTGCTGGGCCTCAGCCTGACCCAGAAGGATCGCTACGAAGAGAACGCCGTCACCGGCAAGGTCGCCCTGAACTACACCGTCGACGACAACAACTTCCTCTACGCCTTCGTCGCGCGCGGCCATAAGGCTGGCGGCCTGAACGGCGTGAACCTGGCCTTCGTGCCGCCCAAGCCCTTCAAAGGCGAGAACGTCACCGACTTCGAGGCCGGCTGGAAGTCGACCCTGATGGGCGGCCGGGTGCGCACCCAACTGGGCGGCTACTACAACATCTACAAGAACTTCCAGATCATCATCGGCGACCCGACCACGCCCTCGATCAACTCGATCCTGAACGTGACCGGCGACACTAAGATCTATGGCCTGGAAGCCTCGGCGCAGGGGCGCTTCGGCAATCTGGGCCTGGATGTGGGCCTCAGCCTGTCGCACTCCAAGCTGGGCGACTTCTTCGCCGCCGATCCGCGCCGCACGCGCACCGGGACCTGCGACGCCAAGACGGGGCCGGCCACCGGCAACTGCGTCAATGTCGTGGGCAACGCCCAGACCTACGCGCCGGAAGTCACCTTCAGCCTGGGCGTCGAATACAACATCGACCTCGGCAAGGGCACGCTGACGCCGCGCATCGACTACAGCCACATCTCCGACACCTGGACGACGATCTTCGCTAACGCCTCGCTGGGCGACCATCTGGCCAAGCGCGACATCGTCAACGCCCAGCTGACCTATGCGACCGGCGACTGGAGGCTGCAGGCCTATTCGACCAACCTTGGCGACCTTGAATACGTCGCCTCGGTCAAGGCCGGCATGCGCTACGCCGGTCCGCCTCGCCAGTACGGCGTGCGTCTGACGCGGACCTTCTGACCTCCCTGACGATGAGTCGACGGGGGCGGGTCCCGGCCCGCCCCGACTTTTCCTTACCGAAGCTGCGCCTTAACGTTGAAAGTTGAAATGACCCTGCAACCGTATCTCGACCGTGCGTCCCAGGGCGGCGCCCCGGAGACCAAGCGTCCGCTGGCGGCGATGACCGACGGGATGCAGGCCTATGAGCTGACGGTCGACAAGTTCCTGGCTCACGCCGCCCGCTGGCACCCCACCGTCGAGGTCGTCTCCTGCGATATCGAGGGCGAGGTCAGCCGCTTGACCTATGCGCAGGTGCTGGATCGCAGCCATCGCCTCTCCGGCGCGCTGAAGGACCTGGGTCTGGAGCAGGGTGACGTCGTCGCCACCCTGGCCTGGAACACCCGACCGCACATGGAGATGTGGTACGCGGCCATGGGCGTCGGCATGGTCTGCCACACGCTCAATCCGCGCCTGACCGCCGCGCAACTGGGCTCGATGCTGGAGCAGTCGCAGGCGACGCTCCTGGCCTACGGCGCCGGCCTGGCGCCGCTGGCCGAAGAGATTTCCGCGCTGCGTCCGGGCCTGCGCCTGATCGCCTTGGACGAACGCCAACCCGCCAATTCGACCACGCTGGACTACGAAGATCTCGTGGCGTCCGGCGTCGCCCAGACCTGGGGCGGTTTCGATGAGCGCACGCCGGCTGGCCTGTGCTTCACGTCGGGCACCACTGGCGCGCCCAAGGGCGTCGTCTACACCCACCGCTCCAACTATCTGGTGACCCTGCGCTCGGTGATGGCCGACGCGCTGGGCCTGACCCGCAGCGATACGGTGCTGGTCGCCGTGCCGATGTTCCATGCCAACGCCTGGGGCTTTCCGTTCTCGGCCCCGGCGGTCGGCGCCAAGCTGGTGCTGCCCGGCCGCGTGACCGACGGCCCGCGCTTGGCGCGGCTGATCCGTCAGGAGGGCGTGACCGTAACGGCCGGCGTGCCGACGGTCTGGCTGGGCCTGGTGGATCATGTCGAGGCCAGCGACGAGGGCGTGCCCAGCCTGCAGCGCATCGTGCTGGGCGGCTCGGGTTGCCCCGAGAGCCTGATGAACCGGCTGGAAAACAGCCTGGGCGTGCGAGTCCAGACCAGCTGGGGCATGACCGAACTGTCGCCGACCGGCACGCTGTCCGACCCGGCCGAAGCGGCCGTGGCTTCGGGGCGCGGCTCCGTCGGCCTGGACATGTTGCTGACCGACGCCGAGGGCGTCGTACTGCCCGATCAGCGCAACGTGGTCGGCCATCTGAAGGTGCGCGGCGCCAGTGTCGTGAACCGCTATCTCGGCGCGCCCGAGGCCGCCGTCGACGCCGAAGGCTGGTTCGACACTGGCGACCTGGCGTCCATCGACGACACCGGCGCCCTGACGATCGCCGGGCGCTCCAAGGACCTGATCAAGTCGGGCGGCGAGTGGATCAACCCGGTCGAGATCGAGCAGTTCGTCGGCGCGCTCGATGCGGTCTCCCTGGCGGCCGTGATCGGACGTCCCGACGCCAAGTGGGGCGAGCGGCCGGTTCTTGTGGTCGAGTTGCGCGAATCCGTTACGGACGCTGATCTGAAGGCCGCCATAAAGGGCCGCGTCGCCGACTGGTGGATCCCCGATCGCATCCAGCGCGTGGACGCCATGCCCCTGGCGGCGACCGGCAAGATCGACAAGGCGCGCTTGCGCGCCCTCTATGGACAGGACTGATGGCGGCTTCGAAATCCTCTCGCGCCTCTGAGGAGCCGGTTTCGCAAGAGACCGTCGCGCGGACGCCCGCCCGTCGACGGGGCGCGCCCGCCGCCCCGGGCCGCACCAAGGCCGAGCAGCGTGCCGAGACGAACGAGCAGATCCTGAACGCGGCCGAGCGCCTGTTCTCCAAGCACGGCCTCTACGGCGTGACGCTGAAGGACGTGGCCAAGGAGGTCGGCGTCCACAACTCGCTGATGCACTACTATTTCGACGACAAGAAAGCTCTGTTCGACGCGGTGATGGAGCGCCGCGCGCCGATCACCTCGGGCCGCCGGATGGCGGCGATGGACGCCTATGAAGCGTCGGTGAACGGCAAGGTCACGGTGGAGGGGGCGCTGCACGCCTATCTCGACACCGATCTGGACTCCTACATCCAGGGCGGCGAGCCGTGGCGCAACTACGCCGCCCTCGGCGCCCAGGTCGCCAACACCCCCGAGTGGGGCTCGGAGATCATGAACCGCCTGATGAACCCGGTCGTGCGGCGGCTGATCGAGCTGCTGCGCAAGGCCATGCCCAACACGCCGGCCGAGGACATCTACTGGGGTTACCACTTCGTCTCGGGCGCCCTGATGATGACGCTGGCGCGGACCGGGCGGATTGACACGTTGTCGGACGGCCTGTGCCGCTCAGAGGACTTCGAGGCCGTCAAGGCGCGGATGGCCAAGTTCATGGCCGGCGGCTTCCATGCGATCTGCGCCGAGCGGGCGCAGGAACGGCAAGCGCCCGAAACCGGCTGAGTTGGGCTCGTAAGCCCTAGCCCATAGACGAGGCCCGGCCCATCGCGGCGGCGCCCACCCGAGGAAACGAACATGACCCCTCCGTCCGCGACGGCAGGAAACGGCGCGCCGTTGCCTGTCGCCTTCCGAAAGACCAAGTGGAGCGTCGTCTGGCTCCTGACCCTGACGCTGTTCTCGGCCCTGACCGTCGGCGGCCTGCTGGCGCCGCTGCAGGAGGCGGCCAAGGCCGACCTCAAGATCACGGATTTCCAGCTGGCCATGATCGTGGGCACCGCCACGGCGATCCCGGCGGCGGTGCTGTCCCTGCCGATCGCTTGGCTGGTGGATCATTACACCCGGGCCAAGCTTCTGGTGATCCTGGCCTCCCTATGGGCGCTGGGCACGATCGGCACGGCCTTCGTGCAGGACTTCCACGGCCTGTTCATCGCGCGCCTGGTGGCCGGCATCGGCGGGGCGACCGCCTTCCCGGTGGTGGTGTCCCTGATCGCCGACGTCTGCATGCCCGAGCGGCGAGGACGCTCAATGCTGCTGCTCTCGATCGGCGCCTGGGCGGGCGTGGGCGCGGCCTTCGCCGTCGGCGGCCTGCTGTTTGGCTGGCTTGAAGCCCATCCGGCAGCGTTCATTACGGGCATGCCGGCCTGGCGCGAGACCCACCTGATCGTCGGTATCGCCTCTGCCATTCTCGTCCTTCCCCTGTTCTTGATCCGCGAGCCGGAGCGTCAGGAGGTCGAGCAGACGACGGTCGCGTTCATGCCGGCGCTGCGCGCCTTCTGGAAGCGCCGCTATTTCCTGGGCGCGCTCTATGTCGGCAACTTCGCCGGTTCGCTGGCCGAGGGCGCGGCGGCGCTGTGGATGGGGTCGGTGCTGGTCCGTCAGTACGGTCAGTCACCCGGCCAGTTCGGCGGCTGGGTGGGGCTGGTGATCCTGGCCTCCGGCATCGTCGGTTCGGTCATCGGCGGCTTTGCGTCGGACGCCGGCCAGAAGATGAAGATGCGCGGCGGCATCCTGCTGCCGGCCGTGATCGCCACCCTGCTGAGTATCCCGGCCAGCGCCTATCCGATCATGCCGACCGTGGCGGGCTTTGCGTGGGTGCTGTTCGCCCTGCTGACCGGCGGGGCGGTGGTCAACCTCGTCAACTCCGCGGCTATCGCGGTGCTGCTGCCCAACGAGGAGCGCGCGACCAGCCTGGCGGCCCTGGCCATCGTCGGCAAGTTTGTCGGCGGCCCGGTGACGGCGGCGATCATCGCCTGGATGACCGTCCTGTTCAAAGGCCCCAGCGGCCTGGGCCTGACCCTGACCTGGCTGGGCGTGATCACCGGTTTCATCTCCCTGATCGGCTACTGGGTCGCCATGCGGTTCGCACCGCACGCCAGCGTCGACGGCGAGGCGCCCGAACCCTCGGCGGAGGCGGCGTGATGACCCGAGCCCTTGTCGCCGGCGTCGGCATGATCCCCTTCGCCAAGCCCGGCCAGAGCGCCGACTGGGACGTGATGGCCGAACAGGCCATCCGCCTGGCCTTGGCGGACGCCGGGGTCAGCTACGAGCAGATCCAGCAGGCCTATGCCGGTTACGTCTACGCCGACTCCACGGCGGGTCAGTCGGCCCTCTATCGCGTCGGCGCCACCGGCATCCCGGTGGTCAACGTCAACAACAACTGCGCGACCGGTTCGACGGCGCTCTGGCTGGCCCGGCAGATGATCGAGGCTGGCGCGGTCGACTGCGTCCTGGCCTTCGGGTTCGAGCAGATGATGCCGGGCGCGCTGGGCGCGGTCTTCAACGATCGCAAGCGGACGCTGGATCACCACCTGACCAAGCAGGAGGAGATCCTCGGCCTGGACGATACTTCGCCCCTCGTCGCCCAGCAGTTCGGTGGCGCGGGCCTCGACTACCAGTCGCGCTACGGGACGCCGGACGCGGTGTTCGGCATGATCTCGGTCAAGGCGCGCCGGCATGCGGCCAACAACCCGCTGGCGCTGTTCCGTGATCCGATCACGCTCGAAGAGGTGATGGCGTCCAAGCATCTCTATGGTCCGCTGACCCGCTACCAGGCCTGTCCGCCGACCTGCGGTGCTGCGGCCGCCATCCTGGTTTCGCCCGCCTTTGCCGCGCGCCACGGCCTGAAGGCGGACGTCGCGATCCTCGGCCAGGCCATGACGACCGACTACGCCGAGACCTTCACCGGCCGGTCGATGATGAGCGTCGTCGGCTACGAGATGACCCGCGAGGCGGCGCGGTCGGTCTATGAGCAGGCCGGCGTCGGGCCGGACGACATCGGTGTCGTCGAGCTGCACGACTGCTTCAGCGCCAACGAGCTGATCTCCTACGAGGCGCTGGGTCTGTGTGAGGAGGGCGGGGCCGAAGGCTACATCCGCGACGGCCGCAACAGCTATGGCGGCGACCACGTCGTCAATCCGTCCGGCGGTCTGCTGTCCAAGGGCCATCCCCTGGGCGCGACCGGCCTGGCGCAGTGCTTCGAGCTGACCCAGCAACTGCGCGGCGCTGCCGAGGCGCGACAGGTCGAGGGGCTGAACTTCGCCCTGCAACACAATCTCGGTCTCGGTGGGGCCTGCGTCGTGACGCTCTACGGACGGGCGTCGTGAAGGGCATGGTCGACGATCTGCCAGGCTATGGCGGCGCCTCGGCCGACGAGCTGGCCTTCGCCCGAGCCTATCTGGCGGACGGCGAGATGGATCCCGCAGTCATGGCCATGCTGGCCAAGCCCGACCGCATTGCCGAGCGCGATCGGGTCAAGGCTCAGCGCAAAGCCGACGACTTTGCAGCCCTCGGACATTATCGCGACGCCAACGCCGCCCTGGACGGACAGCCGGTCGACGTCGTCTTCATCGGCGACTCCATCACCGAGATGTGGCCCATCGCCCATCCCGACCTGTTCACGAACGGCGTCGTGGGACGAGGCGTCAGCGGCCAGACCAGCGCCCAGATCCTGCTGCGCTTCATGGCCGATGTCGTGGCCCTGAAGCCCCGCGCCGTCCACCTGATGTGCGGCGTCAACGACGTGGCCGGCAACACGGGGCCCTCCACGCCGCAGGACTATCGCAACAACATCCAGGCGATGGTCGATCTGGCGCGCGCCCACGGGATCGTGGTCATCCTGGCCAGCCTGACGCCGGTCACCGGCTTTCCGTGGGCGCCCGAGGTGCGGGATCCGCGCGGACGGGTGATCGCGCTGAACGCCTGGCTCAGCGCCTTCGCGCGCGAGAACGGCCTGACGTTCGTCGACTACTTCGCGGTGCTGGCGGACGCGGAGAACGGCCTGCGCGCCGACTTGGCCCGCGACGGCATCCATCCCCAGACCCGCGGTTACGACCGGATGCGTCCGCTCGCCGAAGCGGCGCTCGCGCGCTAGCTATTGGTTCTTGAACCTGTCCCAGTGTTCGAAGTCGAAGGTCGGCTTCGGACGCGTGGGACGGACCTCGAACACCAGGGTGTCGCGGGACGGCGCGCCCTGGTCGCGGGTGACGGTGACGACCGCCGTATGCATGCCTTCGGCCAAGGTCTTGGGCAGGTCGTAGCGCCAGATGTGCGGCGAGTGGTCGGCGCGCGAACCGCGGGGTTGCGGCGGCATTGGCGGCAGGCGCTTCTGGCGGCCCTGGACATAGCCCTGCGTCTCCGGATCGCCCGAGCGGCTCTGGATCGCCGCGCGGGCCATGGTCAGCTGGCGCTGCAGGGCGAAGGGGTCGGAATAGACTGAGCCGTTGCGGACGGCTTCGCCCTTCATCTCCTGGGTGCGGGTCATGGCGACAGGCGCGGCGCCGTCTATGGCGATCATGACCTTGGTCGTGGAGTCGCCCATCCAGACGTCGGCGGTCAGCCAGCTTTGGCCGGCCAGGTCGCTCGGGGTCAGCATCTTGACGTCCGGCAGGTCCTGGACGCTGAGCGGCGGCACGGGATCGCGCTTGTCCTCGGGCGCGTCACGCCAGGCGAAGATCTTGTCGGCCCAGTCGCGGAAGGCCGGCGTGCTGACCGACAGCCACATCGCCCGGTCGCGCGGCAGACCGCTGGCGCGGTAGTCCAGGGTGTAGGTCGTCCCCTTCACCGCGAAGTCGACATAGCCGCGCGGCGAGCCGTCGCCCTGGATGCTCATCGGCGTGCCGTCGATGTCATAGTCGCCACCCCACCAGTCGCCGGCCACCGCGCCGGCCACCAGGTGGCGGAACGGGATGGTCGAGACGCCGACGTTCTCCTTCCAGCCGGCCATCGAGTCGCCGGGCGCCATGTTCTCCAGCGTGTGGCTGTGGCCGGTCAGGGACAGGGCCGGGCGGCCCTTCACCAGGACGTAGAGCTCGTCGAGATTGGCCGTCTGGTGCGGCTGGGACTCGCTGTTGTCGAAGCCGACGAACGGGATGTGGGCGGCGAACACCACCAGCTTCTTGGGATCGGTCGCCTTCAGTACGTTGGCGATGAAGGTCATTTGGTCGGGCAGCAGGCGACCGGCATAGGTCTTCCAGTACTGCTTGCAGAATGGCCGCTCGCGGGCTTCGCGCGGATCCTCGCCACAGGGGAACGAGACGTTGTCCAGCACGATGAACACCGCCTGGCCCATTTCGAACGCGTAGTTGTTGGGACCGTACAGCCGCCGCCAGGTGTCGGAGCTGTCGATGTCGTGGTCGGCGTCGTGGTCGTAGTCGTGATTGCCCTGCACCCACCATTGCGGGACGCCGATGGAGCCCATCACCTCGGCCGTGCGGGGGATCAAGTGCAGGTCGTCGCTGACGATGTCGCCCAGCGCCAGCAGGCAGGCCGGCTTCTTGGGCGCGTTGACCAGTTCGCGGACCAGCGAGTCGCGGACATAGCCGACCTCGATGTTCGACGCCGGCTGCACGTCGCCCAGCACGGCGCACTCGAAGTTTTGACCGGGTTCTGTGGGAATGATCGGAAAGTTGATCGCCGAGGGCAGGGGACCAGTCGGCGGCAGGCCGCCATAGCGCAGGGCCTTGGGCGTGCCGGCCGGCTTGTGCTGATAGGCGAAGCGCGGGACCCAGCGCTCGTCGGTAGGCACGCGCCAGCCGCTGGGCTGGATCACGAACACCGCCATGTCTGGCCGCACGGGCAGGGCGTAGCGGCCCTTGGCATCGGTCAGCGTCACTTCGCGGCTGTTGGAGACCTTCACGCCCGGCACGCCTTGTTCGCCCGCATCCAGGCGGCCGTTGTGGTTGGCGTCATCGAACACGACGCCGGTGATCGTCTTCCCGTCCGTCCGCGCGTCGCGCCGCACGTCGATATTGGCGAAGTACGGGTCGGCTGGCACGGCCAAGGCGGCGCTCGCGGCGCCGCCGAGAAGGGTCGCGCACAGCAGCGCGATAGGCAGGGAAGTCTTGGTCACCGCGTGGCCTCTTCGCTGAAGACATCCCTTTTTGGCGGACGTCTGACACACCCCGATGAAGGTCCGCGCTGCGAGGGCGATCTGACCGCCATCGGAGGACTTCTGTGTGGGTTTCGCGGGTTTTGTGGTCAATATGCTCACAAAGCGCAAGCCAATCTCTCGTGACATCAACATGAAATCAACAAATGTCACATCACATCCACAAACTGCGCCTAGAGGAGAACGCGGCGAGGGGGCGGCGACCGGCAGGACGGGTCGCAACGCTCGTCGGGCACAAATTTCTCTTTGGGAGAGTCGGTCGTGAGGCATCAAACTCGAGCCGGGCGTCGCCTGAGCGGCGTCATGGCGCTGCGGGCGCTGGCCTTGGTCAGCACCAGCATTACGGCGGTCGCGCTGGTGACGGCGCCGGCCTTCGCAGAGGATTACACCAACGTTCAGGCCTCGGGCCGCGTGCAGTCGGCGGAAGGCAAGCCGATCGCTGGAGCGACGGTGCAGCTGACCTCGGAAGCGCTGGGCGTGAAGCGTTCAGCCACCACCAACGCCAGCGGCGCCTATGTCATTCCGCAGCTGGCCCCGGGCGCCTACGCCGTCTCGGTCAGCGCCGACGGCTATGACGCCTATACCGAAGCTGGCGTGCTGATCAGCCGTTCGGGCGGCTCGAACCAGTTCACCCTGGCGCCGGTCGGTTCGGTCGAGGCCATCGTGGTCAAGGCCGGCCGCATGCGCACGCCGGACTTCGAGATCACCACCACCGGCGCGGCCATCGAGATCGGCGAGCTGGTCGAGCGCGTGCCGGTCGGCCGCTCGCTGCGCGACATCGCCCTGATGTCGCCGGGGGTGGTCCAGGGCTCGTCCTCGGCCAACGGCACGTTCGCCAACCAGATCTCGATCTCGGGCGCCAGCTTCATCGAGAACGCCTTCTTCGTGAACGGCCTGAACATCACCAACTTCCGTATGGGCCTGCTGCCCGTGGAAGTGCCGTTCGATTTCTACAAGACGGTGGAAGTGAAGACCGGCGGCTATCCGGCCGAGTTCGGCCGTTCGACCGGCGGCTTCGTCAACGCCGTCACCAAGTCGGGCACCAACGTCTTCCACGGTGGCGTGACGGCGACCTGGGAGCCGGGCAGCCTGCGCGACAGCGCCCCCAACACCTTCCGCAACAACTTCCAGGACTCCACGTCCAGCCGCGAGGAGTGGGTGGCCGAGTTGGGCGGGCCGATCCTGAAGGACCGCCTGTTCTTCTACGGCCTCTACAACCAGCGCAAGCTGAAGAGCTTCACGCCGCAGGCCAACGGCAACAACGCCACGCGGGTCAGCGACGACGCGCCGTTCTGGGGCGGCAAGCTGGATGGCTGGCTGACCTCCAAGCAGCACCTGGAGTTCACCTATTTCGACAGCACCAAGGACGTGCGTAACCGCAGCCTGAACTACGACCCGGCGACCAAGACGGTCGGGGCCGAGACGGGCGGCACCAACCAGCGCTCGGGCGGCGAGAACTATATCGGCCGCTACACCGGCACCTTCACGCCGTGGTTCACCCTGTCGGCCGCCTATGGCGTCAACAAGTTCCGTGACGGCCAGCTGCCGCTGGACACGAGCCACGAGCAGGTCGTCGACTACCGGACCAACACCGCCGGGGTGAACATCGGCCTGAACAAGGTCACCGACGCCCAGTCGTTCAACGACGACAAGCGCACCTTCTATCGCGCCGACGCCGACTTTAACTTCGACCTGTTCGGCGCCCACCACCTGCGGATCGGTTACGACCACGAAGAGAACACCGCGACCCAGTTCTTCGAGACGATCGGCCGGGGCGCCTTCAAGCTGTACCGCTCGACTGGCTCTGACCAGAGCAACCTGCCGGCCGGCGTCGAGTACGTGACGACCCGCGTCTATCGCAACAGCGGCAGCTTCGGCACTGTCAACCAGGCGTTCTACGCTCAGGACCAGTGGTCGCTGTTCAACGACCGCCTGCAGGTCGAGGCCGGCATCCGCAACGACCGCTTCGACAACCGCAACGCCGACAACAAGAGCTTCTACGACCCGGGCAACCAGTGGGCGCCGCGCCTGTCGGTTTCCGGCGACCCCTTCGGCGATGGCAGGTCCAAGCTCTACGCCTATTTCGGCCGCTACTACCTGCCGCTGCCCAGCGACCTTTCCCTGAAGTTCGCCGGCTCGCTGGTCACCTACACCCGCTACAACCGGCTGGACGGCGTCGGCGCCAATGGCGAGCCGACGATCGGCGCGGCGATCACCACGGCCAACGGCGTGACGACCTGCCCCGATACGAAGATCTCCAACTGCCTGGTGTCGGCCTCGGGTCTGGTCGCCGACACCGCCGAGTCCATCGCCCATAACCTCAAGCCGCAGTCGGCCGACGAGTTCGTGCTGGGTTACGAGCGGCGCTTCGGCGACCTGATCAAGGTGGGCGCCTACTTCACCCACCGCGAGCTGAACAGCATTGTCGAGGACGTGGCCATCGACACCGGCGCGCGCGCCTACTGCGTCAAGGCCGGCTTCAGCGCCGCCCAGTGCCAGTCCAGCTTCGGCGGCGGTCGCCAGTGGGTGATCGTCAATCCGGGCGAGGACGTCACCATCCGCCTCAACAGCTTGCCGGACGGCTCCAAGCCGATCGTCACCCTGTCGGCGGCGGACCTGACCTATCCGAAGCCCAAGCGCGACTACAACGCCCTGACCGCCACCTTCGACCGCAGCTTCGACGGCAAGTGGTCGCTGTCGGGCTCGTATACCTGGGCCGATCTGAATGGCAACTACGAGGGCGGCGTGCGCTCGGAGAACGGCCAGCTGGCGATCAACACCACGGCCGACTTCGATAGCCCGGGCTTCCTGAACGGCGCCGACGGCTACCTGCCCAACCACCGCCGCCACACGTTCAAGGCCTATGGCAGCTACCAGGTCAACGACTGGCTGACCCTAGGCGGCAACGGCCTGGTCCAGTCGCCGCGCAAGTACAGCTGCATCGGCATCGTGCCCAAGGACGTCGACGCCACCGCCTACGGCTACCAGGGCTATGGCTTCTACTGCCAGGGCAAGGTGGTCCAGCGCGGCTCGGCGTTCGAGGGCGACTGGGTCACCCAGTTCAACGCCAGCGCCGTGGTGACCATCCCGACGCCGGGCGACCGGTTCGACGCCTCGCTGCGGCTGGACGTCTTCAACCTGTTCAATTCGCACGCCGTGACGGCCTATCACGAGTTCGGCGACGTGGGCGGCAGCGGCGTGGCGGACACCAATTTCCGCAAGCCGGTCGACTACCAGACCCCGCGTTATGCGCGGATCCAGTTGCGCGTCGCCTTCTAGGACGCGCCCGTCCCCGGCCGGTCCCCCATTCCCCGCCGGCCGGGGGCGTACTTCTTCTATCGGGACTCACGGCATAGTGTCGCGCGACCCGCAGAGACGGACAGAGAATGCTTAAACGGTACGATCGTCAGCGCGACATCCTGAACTTGCTGGAACCCAACCAGACGCGCGCCATCGCCGACATCGCCAAGGCGCTTTCGGTTTCGGAGGAGACGATCCGGCGCGAGCTGCGGGTGATGGAGGAGACCGGGGCGATCGTACGCCTGCACGGCGCCGTCCGCCTGCCGCCGCAAGAGATCGAAGGCCCGTTCGACCTGCGCATGCAGAAGAACGTCGCCGGCAAGACCCGCATCGCCGAGGCGGTCGTCAAATTCGTCTCGGACGGCGACACCGTCTTCCTCGACAGCGGTTCGACCTCCTGCTTCGTGGCGAAAGCCCTGGGCGAGCATCGCCAGCTGAAGATCATCACCAACTCGCTGGCCGTGGCCCAGGCGGTGCGCAAGGACCGGGGCCACACCCTGTTCCTGGCCGGCGGCGAGCTGAATGCGGCTTACCAGTCATTCTCCGACCGGCATGCCCAGGACTTCCTGGCGGGCTTCCGGCCCAGCCTGTCGATCCTGACGGTCGGCGCGGTGAACCTGGAGCACGGGCTGATGGACCACTCGCCCAGCGAGGCGATCATGAGCCGCATCGCCTATTCGACCGCCAGCCGGGTGCTGCTGGCGGTGGACGAGGGCAAGTTCGGCCGCATCGGCCTAGTCCACACCGCGGCGCTGAAGGACGTCGACATCCTGGTCACTGACGCTGAGCTGAGCTCCGCCTTCCAGGACGCCTTCGCCCACGCCGAGGTGGTGGTCGCGTAGGTGGGATCAATATTGACTGTCGAGTAAGTCAATATTGACTCGCATGTCAGTGTGGTGAGAGGGTGACCCTGTTCGCGGAACAGCGCCGGAAAAAGGCGTGGCCAGCGACGGGAGGGAACCATGAAACGCATCGCCTACACTGCGTCGGCGCTCGCGCTGACGATCGCCGCGCCGGCCCTGGCGCAGACCACGCCAACCGCGCCAAAATCTGAAGCCGCCGAGCAGGTCACCGAGGTCGTCGTCACCGCGACTCGCCGCAGCGAGCGCCTGCAGGACGTGCCGCTCAGCGTCACGGCCTTCTCGCAGGCCGAGCTGACCAAGAAGGGCATCGTCAGTTACGAGGGCATCGCCCGCGAGACGCCCGGCGTCGTGCTGAACCAGGCCAGCGGCAACAATGTCCGCTTCACCGTCCGAGGCATCTCGACCAACGGCTGGGGCGCGGGGCTACAGACCACCACCACGGTCTATATCGACGAACTGCCGTTGACCACGATCGGCAACACGGTGACGCTGGATCCCAACCTCTATGACGTTCAGCGCGTCGAGTTCCTGCGCGGGCCGCAGGGCACGCTGTTCGGCTCCGGCTCGCTGTCGGGCGCGCTGCGGGTGCTGACCAAGAGCCCGGACCTGACCGGCTACGACAGCTCGGCCCTGGTCGACCTGGGCTATACGCCTGACGGCAAGGGCGTGCGCCGACGCTTCAACGGCATGGTCAACCTGCCGCTGGTCAAGGACGCGCTGGCCCTGCGGGTGGTCGGCTTTTACCGCAATGAAGACGGCTATATCGACAATGTCGGCACGGGCGTGAAGAACGCCAACAAGCTGAAGGACTGGGGCGGCCGCGCCATCGTGCTGTGGCAGCCGAACGACAAGCTCAGCGTCCGCCTGCTGGGCTCGTACGAGGACAGCGATCCCAAGGACTCGTCGCTGAGCTCGCCGTCGCTGGGCGATCGCAAGCGCTACAGCACGGTGCCGGACCAGTACACGACCAAGACCTCGATCTTCAACGGCACGCTGGAGTACCAGTTCGACGGCGCGAAGCTGACCAGCTCATCGACCTATTCGAACGCCGACGGCCTGTTCAATGTCGACCTGGGCGGCACCTTCAACCTGGCGGTGCCATTTTATCTGTTCGACAGCGCCACCACGAAGACCTTCGTCCAGGAAACCCGCGTCGCCTCCGATCCGGGCGGCAAGTTCGACTGGGTGGCGGGCGGCTTCTACCTGCACCGCGAGCTGGACCTGAACGGCGAGGATCGCACCACCGCCGCCTTCCTCAGCGCCCGGGGCATCACTGGCCTGCCGGGCACGGTGTTCGCCAGGTTCGGCAGCGACACCAAGACCTACGAACTGGCCGGCTTTGGCGAGCTGTCCTACCACCTGAGCGACCAGCTCACGGCGACCGGCGGCGTCCGCTACGGCAAGTACGGCGGCACGGTCGACACCTATGCCGGCTTCAACTCGGCCTATTTCACCTATGCGCTGCTGGGCATTTCCGGACCGCTGGCCCTGATCCCGAACGGCACGGCGACGACCAAGTATCCCTCGGCCGAGAAGGCGTCGTGGAAGGTCAGCCTGACCTATAAGCCCTCGCACGACCTGACGACCTACGCCACGGTTTCCACCGGCTATCGCACGCCCGTCTACAACGGCCGAGCCGGCAGTGTCAGCACGGTCAATCCCAGCGACCTGATCATTCCGGCGGGCGCGGGTTCGGACAACCTGACCAACTACGAGGTGGGTCTGAAGGGCCGCTTCCTGGACGGCCGGATGACTGCGGCCCTCGCGGCCTACTATATCGACTGGAAGAACATCCAGGTGCAGGCCAACCGCCAGTCGGACTCGATCCAGTTCGCCACGAATGTCGGCCGCGCTGCATCCAAGGGTCTGGAGGCCGAGATCAGCTTTACGCCGGTCAAGGGCGTGCTGCTGGGCGTCAACGGCTCGCTGAACCGGGCCAAGGTCACCGAGCTGTCGACGCAGGAGGCGACCATTTCTGGCGCGGTCGACAACGCCCGCCTGGCCTCGCCGCGCGTGCAGGGCTCGTTCTACGGCACGTTCAGTTATGCGCTGAAGGGGGAGGCCCAGGGCTTCACCAGCTTCCAGATCCAGCACGTCGGCGGCTTCCCGAACGGTTTCCCCAACACGCCGGGCAAGGCCGGGGTGGTCAGCCCGCTGTACGGCAACACCGACGCTTATACCTATGTGAACCTGCAGACCGGCGCGCGTTTCGGCCGGACCACCGTGACCCTCTACGGCGAGAACCTCGGCAACAGCCGGGCCACGACCTACATCCATCCGGAGGCCTTCGTGTACAGCCGCTTCGCCATCCTGCGGCCGCGCACCTTCGGCGTCCGCCTGGGCTACAACCTGTGAGCCGTTTCTGGGCGGCTTTGAGCCTGGCCGTCGCCGTCCTCGCGGCGGCGCCGGTTCAGGCGCAGGTCTCGATCCGTCAGGGCGCTCTGCAAGGCGTCGAGGCCGACGGCGTCGTCGCCTACAAGGGCATTCCCTACGCCCAACCACCCGTCGGCGCGCTGCGCTGGCGGGCGCCGGTTGCGGCGGAGGGCTGGAAGGGCGTGCGCGACGCCAAGGCGTTCGGCCACGCGTGCTTGCAGCCGCCGCAGGATTCGAAGGGCCTCTATTCTGGTGGCATGGCCGCGATGAGCGAGGACTGCCTGACCCTGAACGTCTGGGCGCCGCAAGGGGCCAGGAAGCTGCCGGTCATGGTCTGGATCCATGGCGGCGCGCTGCTGGGGGGCGGCAGCTCCGAGCCGCTGTATGACGGGACGAAGCTGGCCAAGCAGGGGATCGTGCTGGTCTCGATCAACTACCGCCTGGGCCTGCTGGGTTACTTCGCCCACCCGGCGCTGAGCGCGGAGTCGCCGCAGCATCTGTCCGGCAATTACGGCCTGCTCGACCAGATCGCGGCGCTGAAGTGGGTGCGCGACAATATCGAGGCGTTCGGTGGCGATCCGGGCCAGGTGACGATCGCGGGCGAGTCCGCCGGCGGCCTCAGCGCTATCGCCCTGCTGGCCAGCCCGCAGGCCAAGGGCCTGTTCAACAAGGCCATTGTTCAGAGCGGCTACATGCCCGCCTATCGCGCGCTGCATGAGGAAACCCTGGGCCTGGCGTCGGCGGAAGCCTCGGGCGCGGCCTTGGGCGACAAGGCCGGCGCCAAGACCGCCGATCAGCTGCGCAAGGCCAATATCGTCAAGCTGTTCATGGCCGGCATGGCCACCGGCTGGCAGCCCGAGCCGGTGATCGATGGCGTGGTGCTGGAGCGCCAGCTGGCCGAGACCTTCGCACGCGGCGAGCAGGCCAAGGCCGACGTCCTGGCCGGCTTCAACGAAGGAGAGCTTCGCTCGCTGATGTTCCTGATGCCGCCCGCGCCGAAGACATCCGAGGCCTATGTCGCCGACGTCCGCAAGCGTTTCGGCGACAAGGCTGACGCTTATCTGGCCGTCTATCCGGGGACCGAGCCCAAGGCCGACGTCATGGCCTCGATCCGCGACGGTCTCTACGGCTTCGCCGCGCAGTACCTGGTCCAGCAGCAGGCGGCGATCGGGCAGGGCGGCTACCTCTACTATTTCCGCCACAGCAACCCGGCTCAGAAGGCCCGCGATCTGGCGGCCTTCCACGCCAGCGAGATCCCCTATGTCTTCGGTCAACTCGGCCGGGAAGGGCCCAACTGGCCGCGGGCGCCATCGACGCCCGAGGAGCGTGCGCTCTCAGACGCCATGCTGAACTACTGGGTCTCGTTCGTCCGGACCGGCGTACCGACCGCACTGGGCGAGACGGCGTGGCCGCGCTTCTCAGTCCAGGAGCGCGGCTACCTCGACAACGACCAGCGGCCGAAGGCCCGGCGCGACCTGCAACCGGCTGCTTTCGAGTGGGCGCAAGGCCTGGTCGCCGAGCGCCGCGCACAGGGCAAACCCTGGCGGCTGGACATCGGCTTCTCGGCCTTCCCCGCGGTGACCGTTGACGCCCCGGATCCGAACCGGCAACCAGAGGCTCGATGAGCGATACAGACCAAGCCCCAGACGCCCAAGACGTCCAGGCGCCTCGCGCCGGTAAGCACAAGGCGCGCGCCCGCGAGCAGTCGATCGAACGGATCCTGGACGCCGCCGAGCAGCTGTTCGCCGAGTTCGGCTATCACGGCGTGACGCTGAAGGACGTGGCCGCGCGGATCGGCGTCAGCTCGACGCTGATCCACTACCACTTCAACGGCAAGGAGAGCCTGTTCGAGGCGGTTTGGGCGCGGCGGGCGCCGATCTCGGCGCGCAACCGCCTGGAGGCGATGCGCCGCTATGCCGAGGAGGTCGGCGATGCGATCACCGTCGAAGGCGCGCTGCACGCCTGGATCGACACCGACCTGAACGTCCAGATCCACGAGACCGAGCAGTGGATGGCCTTCGGCAAGATCAGCGCCCAGGCCAACAGCGCCGCCGGCTGGGGCGCAGAGAAGATGGGCAAGTACTTCAACCCCGTCGTCCTGGCCCTGATCGACCTAGTGAAGAAGGCCATGCCCGACTGCGACGAGGCGACGATCTTCTGGGGCTATCACTTCGTGTCCGGCGCCATGACCCACAACATGGCCCGCACAGGCCGCCTGGACGAGCTGTCTCACGGGCTATGCTCGTCCAACGATCTTGAGTCGATCCGCCATCACATGGCGACATTCATGGCGGCCGGCTTCAAGGCGATCTGCCAGAACCCCGCTCCGGAACGCGCCAAATGACCAAGACCCTGAGCAGCCTCTTCGACCTGACCGGCCGCGTGGCGATCGTGACCGGCGGCTCGCGCGGCCGGGGCCTGCAGATCGCCAGCGCCCTGGGCGAGTACGGCGCGACCCTGGCCTTGGTCGCCCGCAAGCCGGCCGAGCTGGACGCCGCCGTCGCCGAGCTGGCCGCCAAGGGCATTCAGGCCGAGGGCTTCGCCGCCGACCTGGGCGCTGCGGACGCCGCCACGACCCTGACCCAGCGGGTGTTGGAGCGCTTTGGCCGCATCGACGTCCTGGTCAACAACGCCGGCGCCGTCTGGGGCGCGCCGGCCGAGGACTATCCGCTGGAAGGCTGGAACAAGGTCATCGACCTGAACGTCACGGGCCTCTTCCTGCTGACCCAGGCGGTGGCGCGCGAGGCGTTCCTGAAGCAGGGCAAGGGCGCGGTGGTCAATGTCGCCTCGATCGAGGGGCTGATGGGCCACCATCCCGACCAGCTAGGCACCATCGCCTACAACACCGCCAAGGGCGCTGTGGTGAACATGACCCGCGCCCTGGCCGCCGAGTGGGGGCCGAAGAACATCCGCGTCAACGCCGTGGCCCCGGGCTACTTCCCCTCGAAGATGACCGCCGCCACCATCGGTGAGCACGGCGAGCGGATGCTGCGCGATACGCCGCTGGGCAAGTTGGGCGGCGAGACCGACCTGATGGGGCCAGCCCTGCTGCTGGCCTCCGACGCCGGCGGCCACATGACCGGCCAGATCCTGGTGGTCGACGGCGGCGCGACCATCATCTGAGGCGTCAAGGCGTGGGGAAGCTGACGCTGACCCGCAGACCGCCCTCGCGGATGTCCTCCAGCAGCGCGTCGCCGCCCGCGCGCGCGGCTAGCGCCTTGACGATGGACAGGCCCAGGCCGCTGCCGTGGCCCGCGCTCTGCGGACCGCGCATGAAGCGCTCGAACGGACGCTGCCGCAGCTTGGCGGGCAGGCCGGGACCGTCGTCGGCCACCCACAGGATCGACTGCGCCTCCGTCTGACGAACGCCCACGACGATGGCGCGGCCCCCGTAACGGAGCGCGTTGTCGACGAGGTTTTCCAGGATCTGGTCGACCAGCGGCGCAGCCAGGGGAACGGGCGCGGACTCGGTTTCGAGCTGCAGGCTTAGGCTGGCGCCCTCGGCCGTCGCGCGCGGAGTCCAGCGATCGGCGAGGCTACGGGCGCAGGCGGTCAGGTCCGCCGCCTGGAGGCCGTCGGCCTCCATCGCCTCGGCGCGCGCAAGGGCCAGCAGCTGCTCGATCAGGCGCTGCAGGCGGTCGACGGCTTCGAGCGCGTCGGTCAGGGAGGCCTGGTCCGCGACCGAGCGCTTGCCCTTGGCCAGCACGGCCAGGTGGGTCTTCACGATCGCCAGAGGGGTGCGGATCTGGTGCGACGCGTCGGAGGTGAAGCGGCGCACGCCATCGACCGAGCGCTCCAGCTGTCCGAGCAGGCTGTTGAAGGCCACCACGACCGGCTGCAGCTCGCTGGGCACGTCGCCGACGGCTACCGGCGCGAAGTCCGGATCGCGGGCGTCGGAGCGTTCGGCGAGCCGCTTGCGCAGGCCTTCCAGCGGACTGAGGCTCCAGGTCGCCGCGGGCCAGATCAGCAACGCCACCAGCCCGACGAGGCCGACCTCGATCGCGCCGACCGTGGTCATCAGGGTCTTGCGGACGGCGGTGCGCGACTCGAGCGTCTGCGCCACCGAGATGACGACCGGCGCCCGTGCGCCCGGCACGCGCAGGGCGGCGGCGGACTGGCGTACGCGGCGGTCCTGGTAGACCAGGGTCCGGAACACGGGCTCGCCATTGGCGGCGATCGCCACGCCGTCGAAGTCGGGCAGGTCGTCATAGCCGGTCAGCACCCGTCCGGACTGGCGGACGTTGTAGAACACGCTGTCGCGCTGCGGGCTGTCGAGCAGGCCGAAGGCCCACGGCGGCAGGTCGACCTCGATGCGGTCGTTCTCCAGCTTCACGGACTCGGCGATGGCCCGGACCGAGCCGGCCAGCAGGCGGTCGGAGGTGTAGTCCACGACCCGCTGGGTGACCCAGGCGTCGCCGATGCCGATCAGCACCGCCGACACGACCAGGGGCGCCACGAGGGCGACCAGCAGGCGGGCGGTGAGGGACTGGATCCGGACCATCAGGGCTCGAGCAGGTATCCCTGGCCGCGCAGGGTGGTGATCTTTGGCCCGTTTGGCTCCAGCTTGCGGCGCACGCGGCCGACATAGACGTCCAGCGCATTGGGGCCGGCCTCGTCGTCGTGGCCGAACACCTCGCCGATCAAGCGCTGGCGCGTGACGATCTTGCCGGCGTTGGCGGCCAGCACCAGCAGCACCGTGTGCTCGCGCCGACGCAGTTCCAGGTCGCGACCGTCGACATAGGCGCGGGCGCCGTTGCGGTCGATGGTCAGGCTGCCCACCGAGAGGGTGGGGGAGGGATCGCCGCCCCGCCGGCGGGCCAGGG
>JAEXJH010000639.1 GCA_023445955.1 Pseudomonadota bacterium | reverse complement strand
CGACGCGCCGATGTAGTGCTGACCCATGTTCCAGTCGTTGAACATGCGGCTTTGCGCCTGACCATCGCTGATGATCACAAGATCGGCGTGACGGGGGTCGCCCGACAGACGGTCGAACGTCTCTTGGACAGCAGTCGCTGGCCCTTCGAGAAGCTGAAGGAAGACGCCCTCGCCCGCGACCAGGAAGCCGGTGACGTTGACCAGCCGATTGTTCTGGATGGATTTGGCGATGATCTTCGACAGGACATCGCCCAGATCGCCAGGGGAGCCTGTGTAGCGGCTCGAATAGATCAGCCTGCGCAGGGCGCGCGGCGATGCCTGTTGTTCCATGACTTCCGACTTCAACCGCAGAGATACTCGACGAAGAGAAGCCAGAAAAGGAAAAGGCCGGGTTAAACACCCGGCCCTCCTCTCAGCGTCTAGGCCGACTAGCGCTGAACCGGCTCGCCCCGGCCGCCGTCGTCGGTCGGGCGCGTGTCGTTCGGGTCGCGGGTGCGGCCATCGCCGTCGGTGTCGATCCGCTCACCGGTCTTTTCGCCGCCGCGGCCTTGGCCCTGCTCATTCTGCTGCTGGGGCGCGCGCTGCTGGCCGCCTTGATCCTGCTGCTGGGGCTTGCGGTTCTGGTCGTTGGTTTGATCGTTCATGGCGATCTCCTCGTGCTCTGTGTGGAAGATCAACACGTCGGCGCAGGGCCCGTTCCGACAGCGCCGCTCCACGCCGATGGCGTTGATGGACAAGCGATCAGAAGATGGGTGGCCGCAACCGAAGCTTGGCTTTGACGTTGTGGTCGAGGGAGGGCTGCTGCAGGCAAGGACGGCCCGACCGCCACGTCGCCTTGCCGGATTCCCGCCCTGATGAGCTTGATGGACAGCCAGGTTTCGCCGCGTGGCCAAGTGGCGAGCCTGCTCGATGAGGCGTGCGGGCGCTCGCCCCTCGGCCCGCCGGCCCTCTGGCCTCAAGGCCTGCGCCAGCAGGTCGATGTCATGCTCAGCGCGGCGTTTCCGATGTTCCTGGTCTGGGGACCCGGGCGTATCCTGCTCTATAACGACGCCTATCGCCCCATCCTCGGCGACAAGCATCCTGGCGCGCTCTGCCAGCCGTTCTGGATGGTGTGGCCCGAGGTCCGAGACACGATCGAACCGATCATCGAGGCCGCGTTCGGCGGCGAGGCGGCTTTCTACGAGGATCTGCCCGTCGTCTTGCACCGCGATGGTCAGGTTCGGCCTGCCGTCTTCACCTTCTCCTACAGTCCCGTCCCTATCGCCGGCGAGATCCCCGGCGTCCTATGTGTCTGTGTCGAGACGACCTCGGCCGCCCAGGAGCGCGCCGCTCGCGAGGAGAGCGAACGCACCCTGCTCTTCCTGGACCACCTGACCCGGGCTACCTCGTCGCTACCCAGCGCCGACGCGGTGATGGGCCGCGCCGCGCAGATGATCGGCGAGCACATGACTGTGGCGATATGCGCCTACGCCGACATGGACCCCGACCAGGATGGCTTCACCATTCGCGGCGACTGGGCCGCGCCCGGTTCGACCTCCATCGTGGGCCACTACCGCTTGGCCGACTTTGGCCGCATGGCCGTGGAGAACCTGAGCCGGGGCCTGCCGCTGGTCATCAACGACAATCGCGTCGAGATCGCGCCCCATGAGGCCGCCACGTTCCAGGCGATCGGCATTGGTTCGACGATCTGCATGCCCTTGGTCCGCGATGGGCGGCTGCGGGCGCTGATGGCGGTCCATCACAAGGGTCCTCATCACTGGAGCGATCGCGAGCTGGCCCTGGTGCGCGAGGTCACCGAGCGCTCGTGGGCGTTCGTTGAGCGGGTCGGCGCGCAGGCCGAGCTGCGCGACAGCGAGGCCGAGCTGCGACGGATCACCGACGCCGCCCCGCTGCTGATCGCCTATGTCGACAAGGACGGCCGCTACCGGTTCATCAACCGCGCCTACGAGGCCTGGTTTGGCCAGCCGCGCGAGGCCATCCAGGGCCGCACGGTCGAGGAGGTGCTTGGCCCCGCCTACGCGGCCGTCGCCCAGCACCTGAAGGCGGCCCTGGCGGGTCAGCGGGTGACGTTCGAAAGTCAGGTCATCTACCCGGCCGCTGGCGTCAGGGACGTGCAGGTGGACTACGTGCCGCGATGGGGCGCCGATGGATCGGTCGTCGGTCTTTATGCGGTGATCTCGGACGTCACCAAGCGGCTCGACGCCGAGCGCGCCCTGTTGCAGAGCGAGACGCGCCTGCGCCTGGCCACGGAATTTGGCGAGGTGGGCCTGTGGGATGTCGATAATGGCGACGGCGCGCTCTACTGGGACGACCGGGTCCGCGCGCTCTTTGGCCATTCCCCGGGCGTGCCGGTGACCATGGCCGACTTCTACCAGGGCCTGCACCCCGACGATCTGAAGGAGACCTCGCGCGCCTACGCGGCCGCAGCCGATCCGACCCAACGTGCGCTTTACGACGTCGAGTACCGCACGATCGGCGCCGAGGACGGCGTCGAGCGCTGGGTGGCGGCCAAGGGCCGCGGCGTTTTCGACGATGACGGGCGCTGCCTTCGCGTGGTGGGCACGGCGATCGACATCACCGCGCGAAAACACGCCGAGGCCGCGCGCGATTTGCTGATGCGCGAAGTCGATCACCGGGCGCGCAATTCGCTGGCGATCATCCAATCGGTCGTGCGCCTCACCGAAGCGCCCGACCCGGCCGCCTTCCGCCAGGCCATCCACGGCCGCATCGAGGCCATGGCGCGGGCCCAGTCGACGCTGGCCAAGGGCCAATGGCGCGGCGGTACGATCGCCGAGGTCGTTCGCGACGAACTTCTGTCTTCGGTGAGTGAGGCCTCGCGGGTGCGGCTGTCGGGCGGCGAGATCGCCTTGCCGGCCGACCACCTTCAACCGCTCAGCATGATCCTGCACGAGCTGGCCACCAACGCGACCAAGTATGGCGCCCTGTCGGTGCGCGAAGGCACGGTCGAGGTCAGTTGGGCCGCTACCCCGAACGGATGGTCGCTGCACTGGCAGGAGCGCGACGGT
>JAEXJH010000638.1 GCA_023445955.1 Pseudomonadota bacterium | reverse complement strand
GCGCTCACTCCCGCGCCGGCGAGTCCGCCCTGATGGGCTTTCCCGGGTTGATGCGCACCGGGAAAGCCCATCCGGAACGCGAAACTAGCTGAGCACCATCACGACGACGCGGCGGTTCTGGGCCCGGCCTTCGCGCGTCTCGTTCGGGGCGACAGGGGCTTCCTGACCGTACGAGATCGTCGCCATGCGGTTCAGGGCGACGCCGTGCACGCTGAGGAACTTGCGCACGGTTTCCGCGCGCTTCTCGCCGAGCTCGTCGTTGTATTCCTTCGAGCCCGAATTGTCGGTGTGGCCCTGGATCTCCAGGTACACGTTCTTGTTGTCGCTCTTCAGCTTCTCAGTGAACTCCGAGAGGCGCTGCTCGGCTTCCGGCGAGAGGTTCGCGGCGTTGACCGGGAACTTCACGGAGTCGTCGCTGAGCACCAGGGCGTACTGGAACTTGCCCTCGGCCAGCTTGCCGGCCGCAATGGCGCGGTCCAGCGCGTCCTTGGAGGTCTTGTCGAGTTCGCCGATCTGGGTGTCGTGAGCGCTGACCCGCTCATTGACCTGCCCGACCTGGGTGTTGACGTACTTCTTGGTCGCGCAGCCGCTGACCGACAGGCCGCCCATCACCAGGGCGGCGGCGACCATCATCGTCTTCGTGCTTGCTATCATTTTCCATCTCGTCCGTAGTGGGTGCGAGACGTCCTGCAACGCTCGCGGACCCAATCTCGGCAGCCCAAACTGGGCTAAAGATGGGCGCGATTCCGGCGCTTCCGAGCCAAGCTAGACCATTGATACAGCTCGGCAATTCAGAGACTTCTATACCGCGCGCAAGTTCCGTGGGCGGTGTTTGGTTCCCGATAAAATTTATTCGTCGGAGGCTGCCGAAAGCCACGCCTGGAAGGCCCGCAGCGCCGGAGTCGGGGCCCTGGATTTCAGCCAGGTCAGCCAGTAGCGACCGGCGCTGACCTGAGTCTCGAAGGGCCGGATCAGCCGTCCTTCCTGCAAATGACGCTCGAACATCATCGGCGGCGCCAAGGCGACGCCGACGCCCTGCAGGGCCGCCTCGACCATCACCCAGGAGCTGTCGAACACCGGCCCGCGGATGGGCGGCGGGGACAGGCCGGCAGCGGCGAACCAGTCGGGCCAGTCGGCGGCGCGGTAGCTGCGCAGCAGGGTCTGGCCGAAGAGGTCGGTGGGGTCGCTCAAGCGCTCGGCCACCGCCGGCGAGCACAGCGGGCTCATCGGGGCCTCGAACAGCGGCGCGGCCTCGGTGCCGTGCCAGGCTCCGTCGCCGAAGCGCACCGCGCAGTCCAGGCCCTCGCCCGCCAGGTCGGTGCGGTTGTTGTTGGTGAAGATGCGCAGGTCGACGAACGGGTGGGCCTCGCGGAAGGCCGGCAGGCGCGGCAGCAGCCAGCCGACGGCGAAGGTGCCCACGACCCCGACGCTCAACACCTCCAGCACCCGGCCGCCTTCGAAGCGGGCCAGCACGTCGCCCAGCTTGTCGAACGAGTCGCGCACGCTGGGCAGCAGGGCCAGGCCCTCGTCGGTCAGCGCCAGGCCGCGCGGCAGGCGGCGGAACAGCGCCGCGCCCAGCCGGGCCTCGAGGCCCTTCACCTGATGGCTGACGGCGGCCTGGGTCACGCACAGCTCGATCGCCGCCTGCGTGAACGACAGGTGCCGGGCCGAGGCCTCGAAGGCGCGCAGGGCGTTGAGGGGCAGTTGAGCGCGGCTCATTAAGGATGACCCAAATCTATCTAGGGGCTCCACCAAGGTATCGTCGTTTGCGGGCGGCGCCAGCCCCGGGCAGGTTTCGCGGGCAAGGAGACCGACCCAATGCTTCATCGTCGCAAGTTCTTAACGGCCCTGGCGGCCGCGCCCGTTGTCGCGCCCGCCCTGTCGCGCGCCGCCGTCTTCACCAGTGCGCCCAACTCCGCCCTTAGCTCACGTATTAACGAATTGGAGCAGCGCAGCGGCGGACGCCTGGGCGTGGCCGTGCTGGACACCCACGACGGCCGCCGGTTCGCCTGGCGCGGCGACCAGCGCTTCCGCATGTGCAGCACCTTCAAGATGCCGCTGGCCGCCGCCATCCTGCGTCGCGTCGACCAGGGCCGCGAGCGCCTGGACCGCCGGGTGACCTATGGCCGCGAGGTGCTGATGGGCAATTCGCCGGTGGTCGAGAAGCACTTGGCCGACGGCATGACGATCGGGGCGCTGTGCGAGGCGACGATCATCTGGAGCGACAACGCCTCCGCCAACCTGCTGCTGGACGCGCTGGGCTCGCCCGCCGACCTCACCCGCTTCCTGCGAGCGCTGGGCGACCAGACCACCCGCTGCGACCGCCGCGAACCGGAGCTGAACACCGGCGCCGACGACGACCCGCGCGACACCACCACGCCGACGGCCATCGTCGAGACCTGGAAGACCCTGCTGACCGACGACACCCTGTCGGCCGCGTCACGCAAGCAGCTGACCGCCTGGGTGGTGGCCAACCGCACCGGCGGCAAGCGCCTGCGCGCGGGTCTGCCGCACGGCTGGAAGGTCGGCGACAAGACCGGCAACAACGGCCAGGACCAGACCAACGACATCGCGGTGATCTGGCCGCCGGGCAGGAAGCCGCTGTTCGTGTCGGCCTTCCACGACAAGGGTTCGGCGGATGATGACGTGCGCAGCGCCGTGCTGGCCGATGTGGCGCGGGCCGTCGTGGCGGCGGGGTTCGGGGCGTAGAGTTATCCACAGGGCGGGGCCCTAGCGCCCCCTCCGTCACGATGCGTATCCGCA